>JAKBYW010000080.1:0-7478 GCA_021840275.1 Chloroflexota bacterium
GGATGTCCACAAGCAATTTGGCGGCGTTCCGTCGCGCGATGAGTTGTATAAATTCGCGTGGGATACGCTAAATGCTGGTCACGTCATCCCCGGTTACGGTCACGCGGTTTTGCGCGTGCCCGATCCGCGCTTCACGGCTCAGATGGAATTTGCCAAGAAGCGCTTCCCTGAAGATGAACTCATCCGCCTGGCTGATCTCGTCTTCGATGTCGTTCCGGCTGTGCTCAAGGAACAGGGCAAGGCCAAGAATCCCGCCCCGAACGTGGACGCCATCAGCGGCACGTTGCAGTATTACTACGGCGTGCGCGACTTCGATTTCTACACCGTGTTATTCGGTGTTGGCCGCGCCCTCGGCGTGACTGCCAACTACGTCTGGGCGCGCGCCCTCGGTTTCCCGATTGAACGTCCCAAATCATTGACGACCAAGATGCTCGAAGACATTGTCGCGAGCGCAGCGAATGCCGCTCAACCCGCATAATTGTTCTGAAGAATAAAATGAACTCCCGAGGTCAAACAGCTTCGGGAGTTTTTGGTTATTTCTTGTATATGGTCTTCGATAGCTTCGTGGCTTTCTCCTCACTTGACGCAAGGCATAATCCAGAAGATAATCATCAACACCATGTCCAACAACATTGACGATAGCGAAATTCACCAGATCGTAAAGCGTGTACTCCAACAGACGTTGGGAGCGCCTCAGTCCGGACCCGAAACGGCCGCGTCCCCAATGCGCGCTAAACCAGGCGGACGGCGTGTCGTTGCCATCGGCGCAGACCACGGCGGCTTTGAGTTAAAAGAAGCGCTCAAAAGCGAGATCACCGCTCTGGGCTTTGAGATTCAAGATGTTGGCACGAACAGCAAAGACGCCGTGGATTATCCTGACTTCGCCCATGCGGTTGCTCAATTAGTGAGCGTGGGAAAAGCCTGGCGTGGAATCATGATTGATGGCGCGGGAATCGGAAGTTGTATCGTCGCTAATAAAGTCCCCGGTGTGCGCGCTGGAATGGGGTATGATATTTCGTCCGCATCGAACAGCCGCGAGCATAACGACACGAACGTGCTGACCCTGGGCGCGGGTTTGATCGGCGCGAATCTCGCCAAACAAATTGTCAAGACCTGGTTGACCACCGAGTTCGGCGGCGGACGTCATGCTCCGCGCGTGGATAAGATAAACTCAGTCGAGAAAAAATATTTGAAGTAAAGGTAATTATGAATCCCGATGTAAAGATGGTTGAACAGTTGGTTGAAATTATTACGCACGAAGTTCTTGCCGCCATGATGGAAGAGCAGGAACGCGCAGGCAACCCCGAAGCATATCAATGCAAATTCGATTGCGCCGACCAGCTCTGTGTGCGTATGTGTTTTGATCGCGCGGGAAACGTTGTCAGCGCAGGCGCGGAAAGATTATCATCCACACTTGGTGTCATTCCTCAAGATCTTAAACTTGCCAGATTGATTGACCACACTTTGCTCAAGCCGGATGCCACGCAGCAGGAAGTGGCCCAACTCTGCTTCGAAGCGCGCAAATATGGATTTGCATCCGTGTGCATCAACCCGACCTGGGTCACGTTATGCGCGCAACTGCTGAAAGATTCGCTGGTAAAAGTTTGCACCGTGATCGGATTTCCTTTAGGCGCGACCGCCCCCGAGGTCAAGGCATTTGAAGCGCAAACAGCCATCGAGCATGGCGCCACCGAAATTGATATGGTCATCAACATCGGCGCGTTGAAGGCGCGCGACCTGGAATTGGTCGCAAATGATATTCACGGCGTGGTCACTGCGTCGCACGCGCGCGGTGCAATCGTCAAAGTCATCATCGAAACTGTCTTGCTGACCGACGAAGAAAAAACGATAGCCTGCCTGCTTTCAAAAGAAGCGGGCGCGGACTTTGTAAAAACGTCCACCGGTTTTGCGGGCGGCGGCGCGACGGTCAAAGATGTGGCGCTCATGCGCCGCACGGTTGGACCTGAGATGGGCGTCAAGGCTTCGGGCGGCGTGCGGACTTTTGAAGATGCTGAAAGCATGATCAAGGCCGGAGCCACGCGCATTGGCGCCAGCGCGGGCGTGAAGATCATTCAAGGCCCAAGCAAGGAAGCGGTGAAAGAATCGCAAGCTGGAAAAAATTATTAATCGGAGTGCGACGACTCCAGTCGTCGCAGCCGAAGTCTTGAGACTTCGGACTCCGTGTAATCTTTTAGGAGAATTTATGCTGATCGCAAAAGTCATTGGCACAACCGTCTCGACCATCAAAGATGAAAAACTGGTTGGCCGCAAACTGCTCATCCTGCGCCAGACCGATGAAAAAGGCGAGCCATCCGGCAAACCTTATGTGGCCGTTGACACCGTTGACGCGGGCATCGGCGATCTTGTGTTAACCGCCGCTGGTTCGTCCGCCCGTCAAACCAACATCACCAAAGATACGCCGGTTGATTCCGTCATCATGTCCATCATCGATTCGCTCGAAGTGGACGGCAAGGTTGTATTTCGCAAATCATGAAAAAGTTTTACACCGAAAAGGATATTGAAGAACTCTTCAACAGCGGCGTTAAGTCGTTGAAGATCAATGACAATATCCAACTAACCGAGATGGCTTATGAAAAAGCCAAACGCTTGGGATTTCAAATTTTAACGGATCAGCCCGACAATCCTCCGAGCGCGCCGGTGCGGCCTTATCTTTCTGGATATGGAACCGTTCATTCCGCGCCGACAACGGCTACCGTTGCTCCAGCCTCATCTCATCCCAAACCTGACCAGCCAAAAGCGGCCGCGCTCGAACAGCGCATCCGCGCCGCAGTTGCCGCGAAAATGGGCAATCAAATTGACGCAAAACTTCTCGACACGATCATCCATCGCGTGCTCAAAAGCACGGGAATGAAGTAACCATGTTATTTGGCAGAGTCAAAGGCACAGCCATTTGCACCATTAAATATTCTGGTACCGAAGGATTGAAACTTTTGGTTGTCCAGCCGTTGAATAAAAAACTGGAACCGATCGGAATCCTGCAAGTCGCCGCGGACGTTGTCCAGGCTGGAGTTGGCGATCTGTGCGTCATGGTGCGCTCACGCGAAGCCGCGCTTGCCATGCCCGATATAAAATTCGTACCCATAGATTTGGCCTTGGTCGGCATCGTGGATGAATTGGAAGTCAGACCAGACGGCGAATATGATGCCACCCTGCGCCGTGGAAAGAATCAATTCACATGATGCTCGGTAAGGTAGTTGGGACTGTCGTCACGACCATCAGCCACCGCGATTATAAAAATCGCAGACTGCTGGTCGTCCAACCGCTGACTCTTGAAGGTGACTCGTCCGCACCTGATGATGATTTCATCGCGCTCGATAATACGCAGGCTGGAATCGGCGATACGGTTTTGGTCAACCGTGAAGGCAATGGCGCGCGCCAGGCTTTGCGTAATCCCGATGCTTGCGTGATCTCCGTCATCGTTGGGATTGTCGATTCGATTCACGCGGAATATTAACGTTATAACCCAAACCAAGAAATTAAATAAATAAACTTCCAAAGCCTCTTGGTTTTTGGAAGTTTGTTTTATGAATATAAAATTGTGGAACGAAAAAAAATATTACACTTCGGTTGGATGTGAGCGCTTGCGTCTCACTTCAAGGATGGCGATTTTCGTTGAATGATTGAATGGCGCGGGATCGGTGATTTGCTGACCTGCACCGTAGCCGGTGAAATCTTCGGGCACGGGAATAAGTTCTTTGATCTTTAAATATCCATCTTCGCAAAGCGACTCAAGCGTTTGCATAAATTCTTTTCCGCTCACAAACAGCGCATTGTTGATGGCGATCAAAGTCCCGCCGTCATTGATGAGTGGACGCACTTTGTTGATGAGCCGTGCGCTATCGTTTTCCTGGTCCACTTTGCCTTTGGGCGTGGATGAGAAGAAAGGCGGGTCGATGATGATGCAATCGAAGTTTTGGCCTGTGCGTTTGAGTTTGCTGACTGCCGGGAAAAAATCTGCGGCGATAAAATCTGTTTTGATAATTGGGAAACCGTTCAGGCCGTAGGAATCTTTTGCGAGATTCAGAAACTCGCGGTTCAAATCCAATTGAACAACGCGGCTGGCTCCGCCCGCCATCGAAGCGACTCCAAGACTGCCGGTGTATGCGAACGCGTTCAAGACGATTTTATCTGCGCTATTGTCGATCAACCATTTTCGCAAATTCCGTGTATCGAGATATAGGCTCGCATCGCGGTTCATGGTCAGATTGAGGGCGTACCACACGCCATGTTCTCTTATCTTCCGGTCGGGCCATTGACCGAAGAGCAGGATGCCGCGTCTTTCTGTGCGATTCAGGCTATTGCGAGATTTAACAATTCCTGCGTGTAGCCATTTATCCCCATATAAATAACCATCAAAAAAATCTCTCGCCTCATAAACAAACTGCATCCCCACAGACACATCCGGATGATAATTATTAAATACAAGGGTGCCCGCATACAGGTCGAGAGTTAGATATGGATTGCCTTCAATAAATCCATTGAAAAGTCGAAAAGCAGATTGGTGCAGCGCCTCGAAAAGGGATGCACGGGCTCCGATTGCTTTTTCCAATAAGTGAATCAACGATTCGGTCATGCTTAAATGATCTTGTCGTTCTTTCCTGTCAGCTGACGAAATAGCTCGGTTTGGCCGACGTGATAGGTTTCATGAAAATATAAAAAGAAAACCCGCTCAGCAACCGTGACTTTGCGTTCGCCGAATGTCAGGACGCGGGCGAGTGTTGATTCATCGGCTTGATCCAGCAATGCGCTAATTTGCACCTGACCGCGTTCAAGCCATGCAAGCAGATCTTCCAACCTGATCGTGCCTTCATCTTCGCGTCTCATGGGTTCAGACTCGCGTTTGTAGCGATCAAGTTGATTATCGAACAGGCGCGGTTCGCCCAGTGTTTCCAGGATGTCATCGTGATTCTCAACAAGATGTCCGAGCACCCAATTCAAACAATTACCTCGAAATGGAGGCTGGATCAAACTGTCCTCGTGAGTCAAATCTTTCGCCTGTGATTTGACGATCGTTACATTGCGGTCAAATGCTTTTGCCAGATCTTTTTGCGTGATCATAAATCTTCTCCATCCAGTTTTTGTATGTTCTTCGGATTGAAGACCGAAATTTGTCTGATGCCCAATATGGCCTGCGCATCGGCATCCAACTCGACCCAGCAAAAACTGCGATGGCTGGAATAAGGCTCGATCTTGATGACCGTCCCTTCGAACCAGCCGCTATTCGTTCTAAATTTAAAGTCGAGGAATATCTTTACGTGTTCGCCGATCTGAATGCTCTCATCCATTCTTTTTTCAGGGGCGATTTGCCCACCACAAGATACCTGCGCCAATCACGATCATAATGCCGCCATTGATGGCCCATTGCGGATTGCCAGTCATGAAACTGCCGGGGAGCACGTTGACGCCTTGCAGGAACCAAATGCCGCCTGCCAAAATAAACAGAACCGCTAAAGTGTTTAGAACGATTTTCATGACGGTTTTCCTTTTCTGTAAAGTCTGTCATTTTGCTTTGGCAATGACCAGCCAATCCCACGGATAGGGTTCGCCCATCCAGTCGGGAATGTCGTCGTCTTCAAAGTCGGTCGCCCAATCGTATTCCATTTTGACGATATCGATCAGATCGAGTTTCATTTCGTCGCGCACCAGCACGACCAATTCTTCGCGCAGGTAATGCTTGGTCGGTTCGGTGCCGCGGTACATCACACCCTGCGCCAACATGCGCGGTCCGCTCAGCGAGCTAATGTCGGTTTGGAACTCAGCCTTCTTGGGAGTAAAACCTTGTTTGCGGTACCATTCGGTCTCGCGGAATGCACTGTATAAAAGCGACTCTACAGCAGGGACGTTCATGACCAAGTGCCCGCCCGGTTTGATGCGCGATGCCATGCCCCGCATGAACCGCAGCCTGAGATTGGCGTCCGGCATAATAATCGCGTTGAGTGTAACGAGTACATCCACCATTGGCAAATCATCAACGGGTTTGGAAAGATCGGCCTGGGCGATCTCGACGTTCTTTAATTCCTTACAGCGTTGCCTTGCACCGTCCAGCAATTTGTTTGAAAAATCATAAGCATACACTTGCTGGAATTTCTGCGCGAGAAAGGGGAGTATCTTGCCGGGACCGCATCCGTAATCGGCGACATCCAATTCCGGCGATGCATATTTTTCCAGCGTTGCAGCGATGGTATTCAGCCGCCCATAGGTGAACGCGTCGATCACAAACTCATCATATTCATCTGCAAAATCGTTCCAGTATTTGACGTCCATTACGCCGCTTTCCTGTAGAAGATGAATCTATACTACAACCTAACAGAATGGATTGCAAGAACAAAAAAGACTCCGAAGCCGTGATTGTCTTCGAAGTCCGGATAAGGAGCAGATCGGAATCAGGGAGTGGGCGTGGCCTTGACTGCCGCGCCGACCCAGGTGAAGACTCGTTTATCGCTGGCTGCTCCGGCGGAGGTGTATATGGGTTGGCCCTGATCGTCCGTGCCAGCCTGTCGCACCGGTGCGACCCACCAGCGCAAGACGTGAGCCACGTTATCATTCGGGCGGAACGAAGTCGGCACGATGTATTTGGTGTCGGCGACGTAATCCACAATGCGGTTGGCCTGGCCGGCGGTCACATCTTCGATGGTTACCTGATAGAACTCGGCATTGCGCAGCGTGCCAATGGATGCCCATTGCAGGCTGACCACGTCATTGGCGAGGGTGAAGGCTGCACCGTCCGGAGGCAGGAGCAGGTTCGGGGCTGGATAAGGCGGCGGGATGGTCGCGGTAGGTGTTGGTCCGGCGGTTGCGGCACGCGCGCATAGCGGAACAACAATTGTTTGCCCAATAAACACATTGTCGGATGAAAGGCCATTGAAATCTTTAATGGCCTGCTGGGGCACGGCGTAATTTGCCGCAATACTGGAAAGTGTGTCGTTGGCCTGCACGGTCACATTGACCTTATCGCAGGCCGCTTTGGTTGCATCCGCCGGCTGAAGTGTATCAGTCGCCACTGGCAAAGCGGTGGGCGTGGGATAGGGGATCTTTAACTTCTGGCCCACAACCAGATTGGTGCACTGCGCTGAAAGGTTATTGAGAATGATGATGCTTTGCACGTTCACGCCAAAGGTGACTGCAATGCCTCCGCACGTATCGCCTGCCGCGACCGTGTAATCAAACGGCGGTTGGACGGTGGCGCTCGGCGCCAGAGTTGGCAGTTGTGTGTCGGTCGGTGTGGCCGATGCGGTCGGCGTCTCAGTTTGAGTCGGAATGGCGGTTGGTTTGACGATTTTTCCGCCAACGCCAGCGCTCAATCCAACATAAACGACTGTCGCGCCGACCACAAGGAACAGCACCAACAAGCCCAAAGCGATGGGCAGGCTGAGGGTCACTTCCGGCATGCGCGCAGCTTCCACGGATTGTTCGACGCGCTTGACCGGGGCCGAAGTTTTTGATTTATGGCCAAGGTC
>JAKBYW010000081.1:0-7446 GCA_021840275.1 Chloroflexota bacterium
TCGACCTGATCGGTTTTTCCCTGCCCTATGAAACGCTCTACACCAACACGCTCAACATCCTCGACCTGGCTGGGATTCCGGTCCGCAGCAAAGACCGCACTGGTGAGCATCCCATCATTATCGCAGGCGGACACGCCGCCACCAACCCCGAGCCGATGCATGCTTTCATTGATGCTTTTGTCATCGGCGAAGGCGAGGAAGTCATTCACGAAATCATCAATGCCATTCAAGCCAACAAGACCCGTGACGAGAAATTAATCGCGCTGGCAAAAATCCCCGGCGTGTATGTGCCAAAATTCTACGAGCCTCATTATCTGGATGATGGCACGGTCTCGCTTGTTGAGACGCTCATCGCAGGCATCGCCAACCCAATTGTTAAACGCATCGCGGCGCACCTGCCTCCCCCACCGACAAACTTCATCGTGCCAAACATCGAAACGGTACACAACCGCGTATCGGTGGAAATTATGCGTGGATGCACGCGCGGGTGTAGATTCTGCCAGGCGGGCATGATCACGCGCCCGGTCCGCGAACGAAGCGTGGACCAAATCGTTGACGCCGCAGAAGCCGCCGTCAACGCAACCGGCTTCGAAGAGTTGGCCTTGCTCTCGTTGTCGTCATCTGACTTCAGTTATGTCGTTGAGCTGGTCAATAAAGTCAGTGAAAGATTCAAGGGACGCAAGCTGACCGTCTCGCTTCCCTCCTTGCGCATCGAATCAGTGTCGGTGGATTTGATGGATAAACTGCGCGAACATTATTCGGGCGGGTTCACGCTCGCCCCTGAAGCTGCCACCGAACGGATGCGTCGCATCATCAACAAATTTATTCCCAACGAAGAAATCATTAACACCACACGCGAAATCTATCGCCGCGGCTGGACGACCATCAAGTTGTATTTCATGATCGGTCATCCGTCGGAAACATTGGAAGATGTGCAAGCCATCGCTGATTTGTGCAAGCGCGTCATTGCCGAAGGACGCAAAGTGGCGGGCATGAAGGTCAAGCTCAATGCGGGCGTGAGCACGTTCGTGCCCAAACCACAGACGCCGTTCCAATGGGTTTCTGTCGACACGCGCGAAAATATCATTGCCAAACAAAATTTGTTGCACCGCGAACTGCGCGATCGCAACATCAAATTAAGTTGGACGGAACCAGACGACAGTCTGCTCGAAGCCTGGTTGACACGCGGCGACAGACGTATGGCTGAAGTTATTTACACGGCCTGGAAAAATGGCGCAAAGTTTGATGCCTGGAATGACCACAACAAATATGGAATCTGGGAAGCGGCTTTTTCGGAGCACGATCTCGACATCGCGTTTTACACTTATCGCCAGCGCCGCACCGACGAAGTTTTTCCCTGGGATCACATCACCACCGCTGTGCGAAAGAATTTCCTGTTCCAGGATTTCCGGCAATCGCTTGAGGGCAAGATCCGCGTGGACTGCCGCTTGAATTGTTTTGCGTGCGGCATTTTGCCGACCTTTGCAAATATCCGCCGCGAAAATCCGGGTGAAGTTTGGAAATGTCCGGATGTGAAAAGCCCCGTCAGTAAACAGTTATCAGTGGACAGTCATCAGTTGTCAGTAGTTGGTGATTAATGAGAATCAGGATCACGTTCGCGAAGACGGGCGCGTTGCGCTACATCGGACATCTCGACTTGAACACGATCTGGGAACGCGGCACGCGTCGCGCCGGACTTCCGCTGGCGTACTCGCAAGGATTTCATCCTCAGCCCAAGATTCATATCGCCGCCGCCCTGCCTTTGGGTTTTTCCTCGCGCTGTGAAGTGCTCGACATGCGCCTGAACGAAGAAATGGATCTGACCGAATTGCCGAAACGTCTGCAAGCGGCCATGCCATCGGGCATCGGGATCTTGAAGGTGGAAAACGTGGACGAACGCGCGCCCGCAGTCCAGACGCAGGTGCTGTCAGCCGAGTATGAGGCCACTTTGACGGAAGCCGTTGACGAACCCGAATTGAAGCGCAAGATCGAAGAATTGCTGACAAGCACATCCATTCCGCGCGAACGTCGCGGCAAAAAATACGACCTGCGTCCATTGATCGAAGAACTCTCCCTCATCCCATCCCCTCTCCCTGCTCCCTTCGGGAGTGCTTCGCGAGGAGAGGGGCAAGAGGTGAGGGTATTTATGCGGCTTTCAGCGCGCGAAGGTGCGACAGGACGCCCTGATGAAGTTTTGGACGCGCTGGAAATTTCCTCGGATAGCACACAGACTGAAAGAACCCGCTTGCTTTTTCAATAATAATCAGTACAATAATTTCTGGGCGGCCAGCGCGGTCGCTAAACTTTCTGCGGAGGAGAATCATGGCCCTTATCGTTTCGTTGTTTTTTGCGTTCGTGCCTGCTTTTCTGATGGCAATGTTCGTGTACTGGCTGGATCGTTATGAAAAAGAACCACTGGCGTTGTTGGGCGGAGCATTCTTTTGGGGCGCAGTAGTTGCGGCAGGCGGCGCATTCGTGATCAATACCATCTTTGGTTACAGCATTTATGCGCTGACGGGTTCCGGCGATGTGGCTGACCAAGCCACAGCTTCACTGGTCGCGCCTTTTGTGGAAGAGGGACTCAAAGGGTTGGCGGTGTTGATAATTTTCCTTTTCTTCCGCAAAGAATTTGATTCGATCCTGGATGGAGTTATCTATGCCGGAATAGTGGCATTGGGCTTCGCAGCGACAGAAAATATTTTATACATTTACGGTCATGGGTTTCAGGAAGGCGGCTGGAACGGATTATGGCAGTTGGTTTTCGTCCGCGTAATTGTCGTTCCCTGGCAACATCCATTTTATACAGCCTTCACAGGGATCGGCCTGGCAGTGGCGCGCTTGAACAGGAATGTGCTGGTCAAAATTATCGCGGTTCCGACCGGCTATTTTACGGCGGTTTTTCTGCACGCTTTCCACAACAGCTTCGGAAGTTTCGTGGGCGGAGTGACGGGCTTTGCGCTGGGAAGCCTGCTGGATTGGTCGGGCTGGTTTTTCATGGCGCTCTTTATCTTCATCATGATCGGACGCGAACGCGCCATCATGCAAAAACAATTGCAGGAGGAAGTCGCTTCGGGCCTGATCTCACAGGCACAATTCCGAAAGGCGTTATCACCGATGACGATGAGCACAGCCCTTTTCACAGGCGGCCCATCGGCAGCGCGTTTCTTCCGCACTTGTGGCGAATTGGCGTTCAAGAAGGAAGAATATTCCAAACTCGGTGATGAAGGCGGCAATCTGGCGATCGTTCAAAAACTGCGAACTGAATTGGCCGCACTAGCTCCGCAAGTAAAAGCGTAAACACAAACTTCGGTAGTCTCGCACCAAAAGGCTTGCATCGCGAAGACTTCCGAAGTTTTTTATTATCATGATAAAATTCGTGCGCGTGCCCCCGTAGCTCAGTGGATAGAGCGTCGGCCTCCGGAGCCGAAAGCCGCAGTTCGAGCCTGCGCGGGGGCGCCTGATCCAACACCGCCGAAAGGCGGTTTTTGTTATCTCGAATTAAAAGGCGCGACCCACTTCCAAGCGCTGGATTACAATTATCGCGTGCATAAAACTATTTTCTTCATCGCAGTGTTCGCTCTGCTTGCATCCGGTTGCGGACTTAACATGACGTTGCCGGACGCGGCCACGCCGACGATTTTCATCATCACCTCCACCTTGCCGCCGACCACGCCTCCTCCCCCGACCCAAACAGCTCAGCCTCCGACAGCCGCTCCCACGCCCGCGCCAATCGAGGGGACAACATCCACCAGAGTCAATGTACGCGGCGAGCCATCCACGGCGGGCGCGACTTTAGGAATGATCAATCCCTCTGCAAAAGTTCAGATCATCGGAAAAGATCCAAGCGGGAATTGGTATCAAATCATCTTCGCACAAGCATCCGATGGAAAGGGCTGGGTCACGGCGCAGTATGTGGAGGTCAAGAACAATGACGCGGTTCCGGTCATTGGGGCCGCGCCCGCTCCAACGTCCGCTAATGAAAGCGGATCTTCATCCGGACCAAGCGGTGTGGTCATTCAACAGGTCAACATCCGCAGCGGGCCAGGCACGGACTTCAATGCGCTCGGCACGTTGAACCCAAAAGATGTTGTCACGCTAATCGGCAAGGATGCCAATGGCATTTGGCTGCAGATTGTTTTCGCAAATGGGCCGGATGGAAAAGGCTGGGTCACTGCGGCGTATGTGCAAGCCAGCGGCACGGAAAATTTGCCGATCATCGGTGGAGGCGGCGATGTGATTAGCACAGGCACGCCGACAGTTATCCTACCGACGATTACGCCCACGCTGGTCGCCGCATTACAGGATAATGATTCGCAACAAGCGCCTGCCGTGAACATCACCTTCTCGCCAACAGGCACACGATCTATGATTTATTCGAGCGATGTATCCGCGCCGAGTGGCGACGCAGAAGATTGGATTCGGTTCACTCCGTACAATACGAGCATTTCTGCCAGCTTGATTTGCGCGGGCAATGGCACGTTAAGTGTGGAACTCTGGCAAAACAACGCGCCGCTGCAAAACTGGGGAGAGTTATCATGCGGCGAACGTAAAGTATTGAACGTGAACGCCGGACAAAGTTATCTCGTGCGGCTGACGACTCACTCTGTCAGTGGTGGGCTGGAGTACACGCATTACACTTTGGAACTGAGTGCAACGCCATAAATTTTTCATAAAGCGGTGAACCCGGGCTCTGCGAAAATATTGTATCCGGCAGACAGGATAGCCGACTCCTGTACTTGGCTGTCCTGCACAGCCTTGTGGGAACGACTATTGAAATTCTATAAGATGCGTTTGTTTTCCAGGATAATAAGCCAATGATCTTTGCCAGTTTTTGGACAGGCTTAAATTTTTGGTCGCCTTTTTATTTGTACCGAACTTGTGGAGAATTGTACAAAATCAAATTTTATGGTAGATTTACTCTCAAATCCAGTAAGGCGAGGGTGTACTATGAAGGTAGATAAGATCCCCGATATTATCATCGGTCGTCTTCCTGTTTATTTACGCGCAATGCAACGCATGGCTGAAAACGGGAAGCAAACCACCTCATCGAAGGAATTGGGCGAACATGTCGGAATCTCTGCTGCGCAAATTCGCAAGGATATTTCCCAATTCGGCGAATTTGGCAAACAGGGAACCGGCTATTCGATTTCATTCCTGATCGATAAATTGAGAGAGATCCTGAATGTCAACCGTATGTGGGATGTTGTCATCGTCGGCGCAGGCGACATGGGGCATGCCCTGGCCCGCTATCAGGGATTCACCAACCGCGGCTTTCGCGTCGCCATAATTTTCGACAACGATCCGGCCAAGGTTGGACAGAAAGTCGGCGATTTTATCATTGAAGATACAGCCAAATTGGTGGAGCGCATTCACTCAGCAAGAATCAAAATGGCGATGATCACAGTCCCGGCTTCGATGGCACAGGCTGTGGCCGATAAACTGGTGCAGGCGGGAATAAGAGCCATCCTCAACTATGCACCGATTAGCCTCAACGTGCCGGACAATGTTCGCGTTCAATATATTGATCCAGCCACCCACTTGCAGAGAATGACCTACTATCTGGATTAATTCACCCGCAACAAAAACGGCTTTCTCATCAGGAAGCCGTTTTGCTTTTCTACACCTGCGGCAGATTGCGCCGCAAAACATTCATCATTCCCAAGCCTCGGATCGAACCCTCCACAACACACGTCATGGGGTTATCCACCAGATATGCCGGAATGCCAAGAGACTTGGTCAGCAATTTATCAATGCCGCGTAGCAACGCGCCGCCTCCACATAAGGCCACACCGCGATCAATGATGTCCGACACCAGTTCGGGCGGTGTTTTCTCAAGCACCTTGCGGCAGGTTTCAGTAATATCCTTCAAGGGCTCCTGTAAGGCTTCGACGATCTCCCCCGTTGTCAGCGTGATCGGACGCGGCAGGCCGGTCACCTGATCCTGTCCCTGCACTTCCAGGCTGTTTTCGGCATCCTGAGGAACGGCGGCTCCGATCTTGACCTTGAGCTGTTCTGCCGTTACCTGGCCAATGATCACGCCGTACTTGCGACGCACATAATTGACAATCGCGTCATCCAAGTCCAGGCCGCCTTTACGAAGCGTGTCAGCCGAGACAATGCCATACATCGCCATGACCGAAGCTTCCGTGCAACCGCCGCCAAGGCAGATGACCATGTTGCCTGAAGGCGAACCGATTGGCAGGTCGATACCCAACGCAGCCGCCAGAGATTGTTGAATCAGACTCGCTTCACGCGAACCGGCTTCCATCACGGCTTCATAAACTGCGCGGCGCTCGACACTGGTCACGCCATATGGCACGGAAATCATCACGCGTGGACGAAACACCCGCAACGAACCGCTGACGCGGCGGAGCAGATACGAAAGCAGCGTTTCAGTGATTTCATAGTCCGCAATGACGCCATTGCGAAGCGGGCGCGCAACTTCAATACTGTCCGGGACGCGGCCAACCATGTCAAGCGCCTCCTGACCGACCGCCACCATCTTTTGCTGCTCCACTTCGATGGCAACAATAGTCGGTTCCTGCAAAAGCACCTGAGTGCTATCTGCAAGGCGCGTGAACATGGTGCCAAGGTCAATGCCAAGATCTTTTGAAAACACAGCCACGATTTTTTCTACTATTCCGAGTAACGAGAATTGCTCTTGCGATAACGGCGCGCCGAATCGAGACGCAGGTTGGATCGCCGCAGGGCGGCCTCAATGGCGAGATATTTATCGGTCGCATCGGCAGGAATACCCTTCTTCAGAATTTCCTCGGCACGACGTTTGGCGGTCTCAGCCCGGGCAACATCAATTTCTTCAACATTTTCGGCGGCATCAGCCAGGATGGTTATGATCTCAGGCTGGACTTCAGCCACACCGCCGGCCACCACAAACACCTCTTCCTTCCCATGGCGGCGGACTTTTACAACGCCGTATTTAAGCGTGGTCAATACCGGGGCATGATGAGGCAAAATGCCCATCTCCCCACCCGCGCCCGGCAAGACGACGATATCCACATCGTCTTGAAAGACGGTTCGATCTTGAGAAACTATTTCACAACGAATCGGCATAATTTACATCCTGTCATTGCGAGGCGTTGTTCTTCCGCCGAAGCAATCTCCTACTGTATGAGATTGCTTCGCAAAAAACATCTCGCAATGATAATTACGAAGCCTTGGCTAATTTTTCGGCCTTCTCGCGCACATCTTCAATTGTACCGGCCATCATGAAAGCCTGCTCCGGCAGATCGTCGCACTTGCCATCCAAAATTTCGCGGAAACCGCGCACGGTGTCCGCAAGTTTGACGTAACGACCGTCAATGCCGGTAAAACGCTCCGCCACGAAAAATGGCTGCGAGAAGAAACGTTCGATTTTGCGGGCGCGCGCCACGATAAGTTTATCATCTTCGCTCAATTCGTCGATACCGAGAATGGCGATGATGTCAT
>JAKBYW010000082.1:0-7426 GCA_021840275.1 Chloroflexota bacterium
TACCAAACGGAACATAGCCATAGTCGATTTTCTGCGGGTCAACAGCGATCATAGGTGTTCCACCGCTACCACCATTCTGATTGGTAAACAGAAATATCGCAGCGATGATCAGAATGCCGCCGAACACAACAAACACCCAGGGAAAACTTTTCTTTTGCCTTTTATTTCTTCTGCTCATGAAATTTTTCTGTTTCGAGTATCCTTTGTGAAATAATTTTCCTTGCACAAGGTTGTTTGAAAATATGCAACTCCGAGAATTATAAGGCAGGTAATCAAGGAGACGTATAAGCCGAATGGCTTATAACAAATTTTTGGGTGTATATCTCATTTGAGCAAATAGATTAGATGATAGGATTGAAAGAGGTAATTTCCCTGCGATTCCTTGGATTTGTTGGATTTCGGTATTTAGGAGGAAATTTTTACTCGCGTCCCTCGACCGCGGTTTGAAATATGGTCAGGCTTATGTAAAGGATGCACCCATCGAAACAACCATTTGGCTTCTTCGATGCGCATGTTGACACAGCCGCTGCTCATGGGAGTTCCGAAATTATCATGCCAGTATGTGCCATGGAAAGCAATACCCGACTCTGTAAAGAAGCTCGTCCAAGGGACACTAGGTAATTCATAGTCATATGGTCCAGCGAACAGGTTGCCGTTTCCCATGTGCTTGGAAGGATATTTTTCAAGTATGTAAAACTCACCACTGGGGGTTTTTGTAACGATATATTCTTGCCGGTTCCGACTCCAACTTCAAGCACTCGCAGACCTAGCACCTGTGACCATAATTTTATGTGCCAAGGAAGATAACGTCGTTCGGCTAATCCTTCCATCACATCATAAATCGGAGAGAGGCGCTGATAACGGCGCCGCGTCGCGTCCGTGGCTGAGGAATCAGGTTTCGAAGAAGATATGTTAATCATTTGAACGAGATCCATAAACAATGACTCCGATTACGGCAAAAAATTCATGGGGTTGACGAAACTGCCGTTATCGATAATGCGGAAGTCAAGATGGTTACCAGTTGAATTGCCCGTGCTTCCTGATTCAGAAATCTGCTGGCCCTTGACTACAGACTGTCCCACTGAAACTAGATTGGCCTCATTATGACCATAAGTTGTTTTATAACCATTGCCGTGATCAATAATGATAAAGTTGCCATATCCGGTCGTGTCCCAGCCAGAGAAGACCACCGTGCCGCTATCGGCGGCGAATACAGGCTGCCGGAAATCGGTCTGTATGTCAATCCCGGGATGTCCGCCCCAAAAATCCTGAGTGAGGTAATTCGAATTGACCGGCCAGATAAAGTATCCGGTTCCCAGCTTTGCCACCTTCGCGGAATAACGTCCTCCCGATGCTGCCTGGCCAGTGTCCGGCACTTGCGCTTCTGACCATAAAATTGGGCTGACCCCATTCGGAATGATGATTTGCTGACCTTTTGTCAATTGAGGAGGGTGTGTCAAATCGAAACCGTTGCCAATGTATTCAAAGATATCCTGTGCGGTTGTCCCGTGAAGGGTTTGGAGTGTTTCGAGCGTATCTCCATCCTGCACAGTATGCAATACACCATTCACTGGCAGAATCTTCAGGGTATCACCAGCCTTTAGGCTACCCGCCGCGGCGTTCAATTGATTATTACTCCATAGTATTGTTTCCGGCTTTAGATTGAATTTCTTCGCAATTGACCAGAGCGAATCGCCTCCTTGCACAATATATTCAGTTACCTTGTCGCCGGGTCGTTCTGGGATATTGGTTTTCAATTGCAGGCGACGGGCTATTCCATCGACCGGTGATGCGAACGAAGAATTTATGTTCATAGGTGGTAGAGATGGCAAAGCAGTTTGCTCGACTTTGGTAATCGACATTGCAGGCATCCCGGCTGATTTAACTGAAGGTACAATGGCAACTGCTGTGATCAATACGATGCAGCCAACGACCAACAGGATGTTTAATGCTCGAGTCATTTTGTTTCCTAAGTGTGTAATAGTTAGTTTAGATTTCACAAGAATAAAAAGAATCCATGATGCTGAAGATTGCATCATTTGATGATATAGTTTTGACAAATTAACCACCAGCGCCATCTTGCTAATCAGATGGATAAGCAAAATGGCGTATGGCGTAATGTGTATGAATTCGAATTGAAGAATTATACGGACAATGGCGCTGCTTTTAATTTATCCTAGGGGTGCGATGAGTCGAATTACGACTTTATGTTCCGAGTTGCTTTTTCGAGTGCATTCTGCCAGCGCCATCCAATTAGTGCCATCAATAGTCCCCCAACCAGGCTGAATGTAGTAATCGTGAAAGTCGCGTCAAGCCAGAACTTCACAGGAAAGAGGCGGATGAGCGTGTCTGAATAATCGAACAACCATGATCCTTCTGTGAAGAAGAGGCGATGGAAGAAATCGAACCAGGCCTGCCAGGAAAAAAGCGCAAGGAGGGCAATTGATAAAACAAGTCCGGATGTCACAATACCGCCAGATCGGATTGCCGAGGCGAGTGCGGTTTGCTCGGCGTTACGCCAAAGAATGAATCCCAACAACAGGAATAAGATGAACGCGGCTAGCCAAACGCGCGAAACGGCTTGAAAGACTGCTTGAACATCGGCCATATGAGATACTTCGCGCGGAGTAAAAACAGGCATACCGTTCATGGTTTGTTTTGAGAGTTCATCATTGGGAAGATGAGCATTCACATAATGAATGTTCGTTGAAGCAAGGATGAAACGCTGTTGATCGGAAAAACCGAACGAGTCAGGCGGAAAACCAGCTTTGCCGTATTCATAAGCCAGGTATTGGTCAGTAGCCAGAAGACGAACTGAACCAAGCACAATGAGCAATGGTAGACATATTATGATCAACGTTTCAAGAATTTTAGTCATGGTTACCTCAGGGATGATTGGAATAGACGGAATGAACAACAAAGGCAGGGCTTCGATGATGTCAATTGTCCCTCAATGGAGTAGGAGGAATTTCCCCTCAACATCTCCGAAACACCCACACTTTTAAACAGCGCACAGACAGCAAGGATTAAAGCAAATCCATGTGCGACACTTCAATGTCAGCCGCTAAAAGCAAGATGGCTATTCTCAGTCAATCATTGATTTGCTCCCCATTAAGATACTCGAATTCCATTTGGACGCGAGAGCGCCAAAATGCGCGTCCGCTGATACGCACTTTAGCCTATAATCAAAAGGGAAGGGAAATAACAATGGACAAGACGACACTAACCAACCTTATTGAGCAATATAAATCCGATCCAGAGTCAGTCTACAATACCTGGTTTATCGGTGGCGAAGCGCGGATGAAGGCGTTTCGAGCTATCCGGCGTGGCGTGCGCGATACAGTAGACAGCATTGTTGCCGGAACATTTGGGAATGATTTCAAGGGCTCGCCGTTGGAAGTGGTGCTAAACGCCATCACTGAGCAGAAACAAGTATTTGAAGGTGCAGCGCATCCCTTCTTTTGGAAACCCAAACTCCGTATCCCTGACATCTACGAGAACGAAACCAACAAACGCAAGTTTGGCGCATTTCTGGAAGCCTGCCTCAATGCGACACGCGAAGAACAAGTGTTGACTGAAATGAGTCTCCTTGCCGCCGCGCAAATCAAAGGCCTTGGCCCGGCGGCGGCTAACATTATCTATTTTCTGCATCCAACCCTTGTGCCACCATCCAATACTGCAATGGTCAACGGCTTCAATGCGCTCTTTGGTGATAAAAGGAAATTGGGTTCGTGGGAGAGTTATCTGGAAATGCGCGAGGTCATCGTGCGGACCAATACCGAGGTGCGCGACCAACTTTCGAAAGACCTCGGTGCGTTCGCGGGCCTTCTGTTTGAAGTTGGTTCCGGGCGGTTGATGATAAGCGGAAATATCGAAACTATTTTGCGAGTTGAGAAAGCAAAAGCAGAGAAGGCGGCCAAAACCCGCCATGCAGATGTTCTGGCTGAACACACAGCCGAATCCGAACATACGCAAATTCAATATCTTTTGGTCAAGATCGGTCGGGCACTCAAATATGATGTGTATGTTGCACGTAATGACCGTCATCGTTCATATGATGGACAATCATTTGCTCTGCTCACTATACCGGAATTGCCATCAGCAGGTTGGCCGGCAGAGGTGATGGATACGGTAAGTCTTATCGATGTAATTTGGTTGAAACCAGGTACAGATGAGATTGTTAGCGCATTCGAGATCGAGAAAAGTACATCCATTTATTCCGGTATCTTGAGGATGGAAGATCTCGCACGCTCCATACCTGACTGTACCTGTCACTTCTATTTGGTGGCCCCAAATCAGCGCGAGAAGGATGTCATGGCTCAGTTAGCCCGCCCGGCATTTCGAGGCGACCTTGATGATATTTCCCTGGCCTTCATTCCCTTCAATGATCTAAATGATAACTGTGACGCGCTGTGTAAATTTGGTGAGGATCACACCATTCTGCGAAAGATCGCACGCGGAGCAAGCATCTCTTAGCTTTGCATCTTGTGAACTGCCAATGTCTATTGAAGGTCGAGTTCATTGCTCAACGAGTAGAGCCTCATCGTGTTGAAAGTGTTTATTATTACAGACCAGTCTTGAAAGGACAATATATCTCAGGCAAAACTTGATCCAATTCGCGACCGCCGCCAATCGAGACTTTGATTCATACAACACCAAGTTGTTATCGCATATAATTTATAGAACGATGGCAGATATTGATCAAGAATGACAATGAGGGGCACGCGTCAGTTTTTTTATTTTCTCTTCCAATTCCATTTGACAAGTTTCTTCGACGAAGTGATTCTTACCGCCAAAGAGATCTTTTAAAAACGGGTGGGCAAGATCTTGTAACCTTTTTCTATAGATACTGTGTTAAACCCTACTTTTAGTGACAGGCACCAGAGCGTCTGGCGGAATCGTTATCGTTTGGACCAGCAGCGTTCGGTGTTGCGTTATGTTGATGCCCACAATGTCCATGTACGCGGAAGAACAAGGGACTTCCAAGCATAAAGCTAATAATGCCATAGTAAGCCACTGTGTTGATGCTTACATTGAAAAAGAAGATCGCAACCAGGGCGGCGATCAGCCCCAACCCGAAAAACCAGGAAATGAGCGGAATGTGTACTGGGCGATCTAAAGATGATGAACGAGATTCCATTTTGTTACTCCTTCGGAAGCAATCTGCTTCTAATACAAGTCTAAATAATTTTAGGGTTAAGAGTGAGAGCCGTTTCGCCTATTCCTAAGATACGCCGTTTGGCTGACGACTCATTTGTCTCAATCTGTGGGTTGATTTGGTTTTTCTTTGTTGAATACGCAATATTGCCTATCGAAGCAATGCGCCTTTTAGCGCTTGTGACAATGGGTACTAGAACGTATAAAGGAAGATAATGCGCAAATTTGTCTGCTATGCCCTGATTGGTCTGGGAATTATTCTTATCTTGGTATCTGGCAGTACTTATTTGTACCAATCCGGAACTATACAGCCTGCAGTTGTACCTTTGCCGGAACAGCTTGTAGGCTTGCCCCAAAGTACGAAAATAACCGGGACACAGGCAACCCAAGAATTCGATATGCTTCACAATCAGCATTTTCCTCTGACATCGGGAGCAGTTGGGATTTACGGTGATCAAAGGGCGACTTTGTGGATTGGTGGAGCGCCGTTCAATTTCATGGCAACAGATATGATTACTGCCATGCACGACAAGATTTCGGATGGTGGTTCACCCTTTACACCGAAAGGTGAATTCAAAGATGGCAAGAGAACGATCTATGTACTGGAGGGGATGGGACAGAATCATTATTACTTCCAATCGAAAAATCTGGTGATCTGGCTGGCAGTTGAGCCGTCAATCGCCGATGAAGCACTTAAACAAACCCTGGAGGCTTACCCATGAAAAAATCACACATTTGGATCATGCTCTTATGCTGTTTGATCCCGGTCGTCGGACTTGCAGCGGTATTCCTATTCAAAGTCCCTTTGAACAATGTTCTCCTATACGGCATGATACTCATCTGCCCGCTTTCACATATCCTGATGATGAAATTCATGGGACACGACCATGCTACGATGAAAGATGAATCATCCCATCATCAGCATTCCGCCTCCCTCAATGAACCTCCTGGCGAGAAGTGATCCATGAACGAAATTCAGAAAGATGAATCGGAATTACAAAAGCCAAAGCCTTCAACTCATCCAAAGGCAGGCCTCATCCTGACTTTTGCGATAGTCCTGGCGCTTCTCGGCCTGCTGGCATGGGGATTGGTGAAGGTGCAAGCTGGACCACGCGATAAGGGCCGTGCACCAGATTTCACCCTAACCGGTTTTGACGGACGCCAAGCCAAGCTAAGTGAATTACGCGGCCAAGTGGTTATCATCAACTTCTGGGCTTCATGGTGTCTACCCTGCCGCGAAGAAGCTGCTTATCTGGAACAAACCTGGCGCAAATATAAAGACAAAGGGGTTGTCTTTATCGGCGTTGATTACGTTGATACCGAGAAAGAAGCCCTTGCTTACATTAAAGAGTTCGACATTACCTATATCAATGGGCCGGATCTTGGCACGCGCATAGCTCAGGCTTTCAACATTAAGGGCGTCCCAGAAACTTATTATGTTGCCAAGAACGGAGAATTGCGCGGCGTCCAAATTGGCCCTTTGAAATCGCCACAGCTCGATGAGAAGATCGAAGAATTACTTGCAGAACAATACCCATAAAAACTGGAGAATTCCATGTTCACTGATATTGGATTGATCGCCCTCACCATTGCTTTTATTTTTACAGTTTACGCTACTTTCGCATCAGCCTATGGCGGCTGGCGTGGGCGTCCGGCCTGGGTTGAAAGTGCTCGCAACGCATCTTTGTTGGTTTTCCCATTGCTTACGGTATCAGTCCTTTCGCTCGTATATTCACTATATACATTGGATTTCTCGCTGGCGTATGTTTATGATGTTTCCAGTCTGTCCATGTCGCCTTTCCTGCGAGTGACTGCGCTATGGGGCGGGCAGCAAGGTTCGGTGCTCTTCTGGGCATGGTTGATGGCCGGGTTTGTCGCGGCGGTCCTCCTGCGCAAGTGGGATCGTGATCGCGAACTGATGCCATACGTGATTGCCACCGCCATGCTCACTACAGCATTTTTCGTTGGCGTAGTGCTCTTTATTACCAATCCTTTTACACGCCTCTGGCATATCGCAGGCGCAGAGGAACTGATCCCAGCCCTTTTTCAACCAGCCAACTCGATGCTGTATTTTCCTGAAGACGGCGGTGGCCTAAATCCGCTCCTGCGTCACTTTGGCATGATCGGCCACCCGCCGACCACGTATCTTGGCTTCACAGGCTTTGTCATTCCCTTCGCTTTTGCCATCGCCGCATTGATCACAGGTAAGTCGCGCGGCGACGAGTGGATCCGCACTACCCGGCGCTGGACTTTAGTCGCCTGGATTTTT
>JAKBYW010000083.1:0-7416 GCA_021840275.1 Chloroflexota bacterium
CAAATCGCCGTCAATGTTGAGCATTCGCTGTCCCAATCCCAGGACGGCAATAAAGATTGCAAAGAATAAAATATCTTGCAGGCGCGGGATAATCAGCGATGAAATTCTGGTCTTCATGTCTTCATCGCTTGCGCTTTGTCATGAGGATGCTCAGGAAGAAACTCGCAAAGAGAATTTGAAACCCAAAGGAAAATAGAACTGTGCCAGGAATGACGAGCCGCATGGAAATTGTCGGATCTATAGGCCCAAAATGATGACTGCCCCAATACGCGAGAGCGCCGACAGAACTTGAAAGCCCCAGGATGATTAAGGCACTGCCGATCACCAATCCCTTTTCGAGACTAAAGAAATTAAGTAGTTTTTGCAGTAGCGGGTCAATAGGCAGGATGCCGCTTGTGATGCCGAAAATCTTTGTGTAAAAAAAGAATAGGACCGATTGGAGTCCTAGAATCATCAACAGCGATGTATAGGTCAATGTGTTGATATCTAAATTTATCGCGCCGATTGCTCTCGGCCCCGGGAGGAGCCATGCCGCGAATAATCCGCCGATAACCATCAAGGCAACGCCAGGATAAAAGAAAAGCCATAATGGGCTGAACATCAGTAGGAATCTCAAATGACGCCAGCCGTCTGCCCAGGTTCTCAAGTGAGGCGGACGGCTTCTTCCATCGGGATATAAAATGGTTGGCACTTCCATGATCTTCAATCCCTGAAACGATGCTTTGATAATCATCTCGCTGGCAAACTCCATCCCGGTTGTTTGAAGCCCAAGGGAAAGGATGGCGTCGCGGCGAAATCCGCGCAGACCGCAGTGGAAATCGCCCACATTGATTTTGAAAAACAATCTGCCCAGCCAGCTTAGCAGAGGATTCCCAAGGTATTGATGCAGAAAAGGCATTGCACCGGGTTTGATTCCGCCTTTGAAGCGGTTGCCCATTACAAGGTCACAGCCGGATTCGAGTGCCTTGACGAATTCGCCGAGGGCCGAGAAATCATAACTATCGTCTGCGTCGCCGATGATGACATATTTGCCTTGAGCGGCATCAATTCCTCCCAGTAAGGCATTCCCATATCCTTTTTTGCTGACGTACACGACCCGCGCCCCCGCTTTTTGCGCCAATTTTACGGATTCGTCAGTGCTTCCATTGTCGGACACGACAATTTCCGCGGCGAGGTTGTTTGCCATTATAAACTTTTTTGCTTTTTCGACACACTTGGCGACGGTCTCCGCTTCGTTCAGGCAGGGCATTACAATTGACAGTTGTGGATTTGTCTTCATGAGCGCAATTCTATCTTAAAACAAAACAAGGGCGACCTGCCACAGTCGCTCTTGTGAAGCAGTTGATATTACTCGCTGAGATAGTCGCGCAATTTACGCCGGATGGATGGGTGGCGCAAGCGGCTGAGCGCCTGTGCTTCGATCTGGCGCACACGTTCGCGCGTCACGCCCATTTTGCGGCCCACTTCTTCGAGAGTGTAAGCCTGTCCATCGAGCAGGTCGTAGCGCAATTGCAAGATGCGGACTTCGCGCGGAGGCAGACCATTCAGCACTTCGTCGAGGTGTTCGCGCAAGAGATTGTAGGTGGAGCATCATCTGGTGGAGACATCTCAAGATATCAGTGTCGTAAGATAATAGCGGTGTTGTCTTCGTAGATTACCTTCCAGCGCAGGCTATCCTTTAGCGTCTCTGCCAATATAGAGTGCGGGCGAATAATTACCCATTTAATATTGTATTTTGGAAATATATCGTACCACGTGTCTGAAAGTGACATGACTGAGATATATTCCATCGTAACGTCCCCTGTGTAATCTGCAATGCTATCTATAAATGTTGACTGTTGAGGCCATAATTGCATGGCTATGTATCCTCCCCAATTGATGTCATTGAACATATTTCCTTCCTGCGGGTGAGACTTTAACCATTTCACTGCATCGACAGGAAAGGAATTACGATCGAACTGGTAATTCTGGGAACCTTTGCTAGTTAGAATAAAAAAACAAAATAAAATTATCGTAATCAGCGGCCAGAAAATGCCCCTAAGGTTCCCTTCAATATTTCTCAAGATATTTTCAATGCCGCTTAGGAATTTAATTTCCGGACCTGATGCTAGTGCTTTAGCCAGCACGAATGGGGCAACGATGGTGTATAGATGGATATTACGCGCTGCCACCAATCCCATTGCGCTAAAACCTGCGAGTAGAAACGCCTGTCCTGCGGGGAGACTTTCCCTTTTTAAAGAAAGTAGGAAAATTGAGAATATCAACAATCCAAGCATCAGAAAAAAAGTTGGCTGCTGAAAATTTGGTGATTGGGCTTCGATAATTAATGATGTCAGATAGCGGTTGTTCAAAAAACCGAATATGGTTATCCAGGATTGAACACCTCCCGGACGAATAAAACTTGCAAGACCTGAGATGATTAATGCAACCCAAAGTTTTTTACCGGTTTCCGGTTTCGAGATATCAGGGTTGTGTACGTAGTCCAATATCCAACCCATTGAGTAGGCAATCAATACCAAAATGCCTGCAATGAACTCGCCGTGCAGATTGCTCCAGATTATCATCAAGGCAGGGAAATACCAAAGCGAAACAGCCTGATTGCGTGCCAAACGATCAACGGCAATTAGCCAAATTACCAATAAAAGGATACTAAAAAGATAAGGACGAGTTATCCAGTTCGGTATTGTTGCTGTTATGCCCCAAATCACGAGAGCGATGACAGGAATGCGATAATTGACTTGAATGGACAGAGATGAATATAAAAGGGTAAATGCAGTTGCAAGCAGGGTTGCAGAAAGCAAAACAATTCCTGCGAGACCAAAATACTTATCAACCAGATAAAAGATGACATCAGAAAGCCATTCGTGTGAAATGTACGTTCTGCCAGCGTACGGATAAATGAATGGTTCTGTGTGTGGTATGGCACTACTTTGAAATATCAATCTGCCTGCCAAAAGGTGCCTAGGGAGATCGCCATCGGCATTTAGCATATGCCCTCCAAGGATCATGACAAGAGAAAAGACACAAAAAAAGAGTATGTCCTGAAGCCGCGGGAGAATATGGTTGGAAAATCTTGTTGGCATAATTTATCGTTCTTTCAACATACGAGGACCAATCAATAGTGAGTCGATAAATCCAATCGCAAAAACAATGTCGCGCGGGCGCGGGAACAAATATCGGGTCATAAGCCAATTGTACATATAAAACAAAAAAGCGACACAACAAATGTCGCCTTTTGTTATGAAGATGTTTTACTCGCCCAAATAGTCGCGCAGTTTGCGCCGGATGGATGGGTGGCGCAGACGGCTCAATGCCTGGGCTTCGATCTGGCGCACGCGTTCGCGCGTCACACCCATTTTTCGGCCCACTTCTTCGAGCGTGTAAGCCTGTCCATCGAGCAGACCGTAACGCAACTGCAAAATGCGGACTTCGCGCGGCGGCAGGCCATTCAGCACTTCGCCGAGGTGTTCGCGCAAGAGATTGTAGGTCGCGGTGTCGTCGGGCGGAGGCGCTTCGTCGTCTTCGATGAAATCGCCGAGAACGGAATCTTCTTCATCATCCGTCGGCGTCTCCAAAGACAGCGGACGGCGCGCCACCTGGATCATGTTCTCGACCTTCTTGGGTGGCACATCCAGGGCGACGGCTATTTCTTCCACGCTTGGATCGCGCCCGAGACGCTGGGTCAGTTGATGCTGAACGCGCAATAACTTGTTGATTTGGTCGCCCATGTGTACAGGCACGCGGATCGTGCGTCCCTGATCGGCAATGGCGCGTGTC
This sequence comes from Chloroflexota bacterium, assembly GCA_021840275.1. Taxonomy (GTDB): domain Bacteria; phylum Chloroflexota; class Anaerolineae; order Anaerolineales; family Villigracilaceae; genus Fen-1038. Next base: position 3,778 of record JAKBYW010000083.1, read on the forward strand.
ACTGCCTGTCGAATCCACCAGGTTGCATATGTAGAAAACTTGTGCCCGCGGCGGTAATCGAATTTTTTGGTGGCGCGGATCAGGCCGATGTTTCCCTCCTGGATCAGATCCAGAAAAGGCACACCGCGTCCCATATATTTTTTGGCAACTGAAATCACAAGGCGTGAGTTGGCGGTGATCAAATGCTCGCGCGCCGCCCAGCCGTCCTCAATGAGCTTGCGTAGTTCAAGTCGGCGGCGGGCATTGGCGTTGCCTTTGGCAAGTTCTTCGCGCGACATGCGTCCACGTTCGATGCGTTGGGCCAGTTCCACTTCTTCCGTTGCGGTAAGAAGCGGAACCCGGCTGACTTCCTTGAGATATAAACCAATCGTGTCGTCGGTGTCGATGTTGGCGAGATAATCATCGAGAGAAAGATCAGGCTCAGGCTCGACCTCGGTCTCTTCCACTGCAACCAGTTCGTCCTCGGTTGGTTCGCCCGGCGTAGTATCTTCAACGAAAGGAATGCCCGCGCTAAGCAAGGCGGAAAATGCTTCTTCGAGTTGCTCTACATCCTGTTCGGCTTCAGGGAAGAAATGCAGTATGTCGTCAAGTGTGACGTAGGATTTCTGGCGGCCAAGTTCGATCAGTCGGGCGATTGCGGGAAATTCTTCTTCCTCGTCAACGATAATAATTTTCTCTACATCCATTCTCACTCATCCAGTTTCTGAATTTGAATTCAGAATACACTCTTTTTATATGAAAATCAATACCCTTGTTTTTTTGCAAGGATATTTATATTCTCGTTATAAAAGATGTGTTTTCTGTTCCGTCTCTTACGGCGACTTTGTAGCGGTTTCTGTTACTGCAACTGTGGGCGTCGCTCCAACCGGAGTGGGCGTTATTTCCGGCGTAGCTGTTGCGGTGGGTGTATCTGTAACGGCCGGTGTCGCGGTCGCAACGTAGGGCGGGTTGGTTACCATGGTCAGTAACGCGTCGAGGCCCGGCTTGTCCACGATTTGTGTTTTGCCGCCATCCAGTTGAACATAATAGCCGGTCTGGATCGGATTAACCGAACCGACAGCCAGCTTATGAGTTTTGCCGCCTGTGAAGGTCAGCGTGATGGTATCGGCCGGTTTATCCAAACCGACAACATCCAACCCAAGCTGAACGTCACCGATCACTTGCAACGCGCCGACTTGTGTTGCCGCTGCTTGTGCGGATGCCTGATCGGCATCGGCCTGTGTCGGTGCTTTCAACACCCATACACCTTTGTCGTTGCGGGCTACTTCAACCGATGTGCCAGTCGAGGCTTCGATCTTGATGTCATTCGGCAAACCCTCTGCGGATGTGAACAGCATTGTGGTTCCGGCGGTTGGGGTGGCCGCGGCTTGTTCTTTAGCTTTTTGATTCTTCAGGTAAAACGAAAAGCCAATTAGCGCGGCAAGTACAACGAGTAATATCCAAGTGTTTCTGCGGATCATGAGTTAAACCTGTCTCCGACGCGCCACCCAAGTGGCTATGCCTGCCGCCACAACCAAGCCGGGGATGATGATCACAGAGGCCAACAGGATCACAAGAATCTGAAGTTGTGATGGCAGGTTGAAGGTGCGTGTGATAGGTTGGTGCGCGGTAATGTTGACCAGATTGCCCTGTTTTGCAGACCAGTCCACGGAATTGGTAAACATGTCGCCGTTGGCGTAGGCGTCGAAGCCCTGGTCGGTTGCGAAGATCGAGCTTCCAAAAACCACGACGCGGCCGGTGGTGGTTGCGTTCTCACCGCTTGCGGCCAGGGTCAATGGGCCTGCAAAATCGGTGGCGCTGTCAAAACTGGGTGGCTGATTGTTCTTGATTCCGGCAAGGTCCGTTTCGCCCCAGGCTTGCTGGGACGTGAGAATCAAGCCGGTCAGCGTTACACCCTGTGGAGCAGTCTTGCTGAGGGATAAACTGCGCGCCTGCGGCATGACAGTCACAGCGGTCAGATGCTGTGTGATGGGATGGGTGCTGTTGTATGAAGCCGAGATTGCGTAGATTGGCTGATTGGAAGTCTGATCAATGACCAAATCGTTATTGAGCGTGATGCCCCAATCGCTTGCCAGATAATTAGCCAGCGGATCGGGATTTGTTCCGATATTGGTGAACAAAGTAGGATCTTCGAGAACAACGAGAGAGCCGCCTTTGTTGACATAGGCTTTGAGCAGGGAAACTTCCTGATCGAGCAGCGGATTGACTGCCCCGGCAACGACGATAACTTTCGCGTCATCGGGGATTTTGTTTTCCGCCGCCAGGTTCAAAGTCTTGACGGTGTAATTTTTGCTTTCCAGCGTTTGGCGGGCGCGCGCGTAACCCTTGTTGTCGGTGGCATTGATGTCGGGTTCGCCGTGACCGGTGAGGAAGTACACTACCCGCTGTTCGGGGCTGAGCAGGCGAATGATAGCGTTTACCAAATCATTTTCGGATGCAGACGCGGCGATCTCTTTTTTGTCGCCCATGGTCAGCACGATCTTGCCGTCGCCGGTGATGCCGTATTGGCGGGCCGAAACAGGATCGGAATTCGGATCGATAAATTTGAAATCGAATTTACCTTTGCTGTTGGACTTAAAGTCGGTAAGCAACTGGCTGGCGGTGGATGCGCTTGAGTTGGCCTGCGTGTAGAATGCCAGGGCGGTAACTTTTTCTGGTAACGTGTTGAGGGCTCGAATTGTTTCGGGCGCAAGTGTGTGCTGTTTATCTTCGGTCAGATCCCAGGATTTGGGATTTTGGAAAGCCAGAGCGTTTATAACGAAGATGATGCCGACAAAGGCCAGGGACATGATCAGGCTGTTCGAGCCGTAGCGGGCCTGGCGTCCGGTAAAGAAACGGCGCACTTTGTCCGGTGCGAGAATGCCATAAACGGCGAGTCCCAGAACGATCAGCAGGGCGCTGACACCAAGCCAAATGTTGATGGTGTTGGTTTGAGCCGCATCCGGCTTGTATATTGCGAGAGCCACCGCGCCTTTGACGAGAGCTAGTAAACCGGTCGCGACACAGGCGAGCAGGGCCACGATCAACCCGATGAACGCGTAGCGCGCAGGTGTATTCTTTTTGTTAGCCATTAGTTCCACCTCCGGGTTTCAATCGCGGCCGTGCCCGTGAACAGGCCAAGCGCGGTGAGACTCAGGAAATAAACAATATCGGAAAGATTGAGCGTGCCATTATATATGGAGTTGAGGTGTGTGGTTGTGCTCAGATAATTGAATACATCCGCACCATTTTGGAGATAATTAGCGGGGAAGCCGATCAGCCACCATAGGAAGATGAACAGGCCCAAGGTTGCAAACATGGCTGCGATCTGATTGCTAAAGATGGATGAAATACCAACGCCCAAGGCAAGATATGCTCCTGATAGGAGAATTACACTCAGGTAGGTTGCCATCATCAGACGTTGATCAAGCCCCGGCGTTTCAAGGGTATTGAGGATAATTGGGTATATTAATGTAACGGCCAGGATGGTCAGGACGAACAGAAAGCCGCCCAGCCACTTTCCAATGATCAGTTCCCAATCACGCAGTGGGGCGGTCAATAAAAGTTCCATTGTGCCTGTGCGGTTTTCGTCTGATATGAGACGCATGGTCAAAGCGGGGATGGTAAGCATTAACAGGAAGTTGAACGTGCTTCCCATCC
>JAKBYW010000084.1:0-7377 GCA_021840275.1 Chloroflexota bacterium
TGTGGCCCCCATCGTGGTTGGGGGGGAGATCTACGGCTACACTTGGCTGATTGCCGGCACCCGTCCACTGGGTGAAATGGATAGAATGGCTATTGAGAACGCCGCAACAATTGCTGCCTTGATCATGTTGCGGGAACAGGCTATACAGGAAACAGAGAATCGGCTGAAGGGAGATTTCCTGACTCGTTTACTCCAGGATGGCTTCGAGGACAAGGTCGCGCTCTGGCATCGAGGGGAACAGTTTGGACTGGATTTCCGTCAGTCTCAACAGGTTCTGGTAATTGGTGCAGGCCATGCCTGCACCGAGCGGCCACCGGACCTGATGCGTCAACTGCTTCCCCTAACTACCTCCCAAAGGATACTGATGAGCCCATTTGGCAACGACATCGTGGCCGTGGCGGAGACCGATTCCAATAGCGTTCTGGCACTGGCTGAGAAAATCACGGCCATCCACCCCGATCTGTGGGTTGGTCTGGGCCAGGTTGTCAAAGACCCGCTGGCCTTAAGGCTCAGTTATGATCAAGCGCGGGAGGCGATGAATATTGCACGCCAGATGAGGGGAGAACAGCGCGTTGTAGCTTTCCAGACCTTGGGTTACCTGCACCTGCTTTACCATGTGCCAGCCGAGTATGGCAACCACAATGTCTACAGCCAGAAAATTAGGCGGCTGATCGAGCATGAACAAGAACGTCGTGGGAACCTGCTCACCACGCTGGAGACCTATCTTCGACAAGGCAGCAACGCGCTGGAGACCGCTCGCCAATTGCACATTCACCGCAGCACTTTGATTTATCGGCTCCAACGGATTGAGGATCTTTGCGAACTCGACCTTTCAGACCCTCAATCCCGCCTCAATCTTCAAATTGCCCTCCAGATGTATCATCTGCACAAGGGAAATCTCTAATTGTCTTCCTTCCCTCATTTTCCTACACTTTGCACAAAAATTCCCCCCGATTTTCGGACAGATTTCGGATTTACAGTAGCCTTCTGTTCGAGTACGATTGTGGGTAGTTTTGGTACTGTCTCCCTTTTGGTAAAGGTAGCCAGTACGCTACATTTAGGGGGCTGCTCGGAAAAGAGAACCTTAGTGGAAGAATAGCCAGCAAAACAGATAGCACGTGTAATTAGAGAAAATATAATGCCTCACCCTCTCCTAACTGTTAAGCTGCGCCTGCGCATTTCGGAACAGGATGTACATTATGCTGGCGGGCTGGTAGATGGGGCACGGCTGCTGGCCTTGTTTGGTGATGCCGCCACGGAATTGTGCATCCGTCACGATGGCGATGAAGGCTTGTTCCGTGCATATCAGAATGTGGAGTTTCTGTCTCCCGTCCATGCAGGAGATTTTCTCGAAGTGACCGCCGAACTTCTCAGCGTCGGAAAGACTTCGCGGCAGATGCGCTTTGCTATCCATCGCATCATCAAACCCGCGGCCAGCTCTGAAAATGATTCTGCCGTGGATGTGCTGGATGCACCTGAATTGGTTGCGCGCGCAGAAGGCACTTGCGTTGTGCCGCTGGAAAAACAACGCAGAAAGAAGCAGTAATGGCAACTCCCCTCATCATCACTGCCGCGCTCGTTGGCGCGGAACTGACTCGCGAGAACACTCCCTATTTGCCTCTCACACCGGATGAGATCGCGGCCGAATCGCATGCGGTTTATGAAGCGGGCGCGGCTATGGTGCATCTGCATGCACGCGACGTAAACGGTTTCCCCACGCAAAACGTCGAAGATTATCGCAGGATCATCGAAGCCGTGCGGGCATGCGCGCCGGAGATCATCATTCAGGTTTCCACCGGCGGCGCGGTCGGCATGACCGCAGAAGAAAGACTTCAGCCTCTCGCGTTGCAACCGGAGATGGCAAGCCTGACGACCGGCACCGTCAATTTCGGCGAGGAAGTTTTTTACAACGATATGCCGATGGTGCGTGAATTCGCAAAATCCATGCAATCAGGCGGCATTCGCCCCGAATTGGAAATCTTCGACAGCGGCATGATTCCCTCGGCGATACGATTGCTCAAGGAAGGATTGCTCAACGAGCCGTTGCATTTCAACTTCGTGCTGGGTGTGCCGGGCGGCGCGGCGGGCACCGTCAAAAATTTACTGCACATGGTCGAGAGCATCCCGCAAGGAAGCACATGGACAGTCAGCGGTATCGGCGCAGCGCAGCTGCCGCTCACCACCACCGCCATTCTGCTTGGGGGAAATGTGCGTGTTGGATTGGAAGACAATATTTATTACACGCGTGGTGTACTCAGCGAAGGCAATGCGCCTTTGGTGGTGCGCGCCGCGCGGCTGGCAAAAGAACTCGGCCGCCCACCGGCAACCCCGGATGAAGCGCGCCGCATTCTGCACCTGAAACCAAGGGCATAGACATGAATTTGGGAAATCGGTTTGGCACCCATCGTGTGATCGATCCGCCAAACACACTGCCAAAAGCGGCACAGCGTTTGGACAATCAATTGCCGCCTCTCGATAACGAGATCGGGATACGCGTCGAAGCCCTGCACATTACCTCGACCAGTTTTACACGTCTCTGGCAGGAAGCCTCGCAGGATGAAAAACGATTCGCTTCCACCATCATGGATATCGTGAATCGTCACGGAAAATTTCAGGATCCAGTTACCGGTTCAGGCGGGGTTTTGCTTGGTTCCGTTGATTTTGTTGGATCTACGCTGAAAGTTGATCTGCTCCCCCGCGACCCGATTGTCAGCATGGTATCCCTCGCGCTGACTCCCCTCAGGCTTGAGCGCGTTAAAAAAATAAATCCAGCCTTCGGCCAGGTGGAAGTGGATGGATACGCCATCCTGTTCGAGACTGGCCTGTGGGCAAGATTGCCGGATGACATGCCTCGTGAACTGGCATTGATGGCATTGGATGTGGCCGGTGCGCCCGCGTATGCAAACCGCTACGTAAAGCCCGGTCAACGCGTACTTGTGATCGGCGGAGGGAAGGCCGGTCTGCTTTGCATGCACGAGGCGAAGAAGCAGGTCGGGGAAAACGGCCAGGTCATCCTCGTGGAAAAGGATGAAGCGCGCGGACAGGTGGCGCGGTCGCTTGGGCTGGCAGACAGCCTCATTATAGCGGATGCAGGAAACGGGTTGGAAGTGATGCGGCAGGTTGAGAATGTCACAGACGGCGCGCTTGCCGATGTCAGTTTCAATTGCGTCAGTCTTCCAAATACAGAAATGTCCGCCATACTATCCACGCGTGATGAAGGCAAGATCATCTTCTTCAGCATGTCAACGGATTTTAGCCGCGCGGCGCTCGGCGCTGAAGGCGCAGGCAAGTCGGTTGAAATGATCATCGGAAACGGGTATATCCCCGGACACGCGCAGATCGCGCTTCAAGTTCTCCGGGATAACAAGCCTTTGAGCGAGTATTTCTCAGGGCTGTTACTTTATAAATAAGACATGAAAAGGAGGCTCAAGCGATCTAATAGATCAACCATTCGATGAAAGCAAGTAGAACCAATCTAAATAAACCATTGGAGGAAGAATGAAACACAATCTGAAATTTGCATTGCTGGCATTGCTCGTAGTCATGTCAGTTGTTCTCTCAGCCTGCGGCCCCGCGCCCACACAAGCACCTCCCGCTGCCACAGAGGCTCCTGCCGCGACCGAAGCCCCCGCCGCTACAGAAACGATCAAAGTCGGCGCCATGTACCCGCTAACCGGCGACCTGGCGAAACTTGGCGAAGAGAACAAGAACGGTCTCCAGCTTGCCATTGACGAGATCAACGCCGCTGGCGGAATCAAATCCAAGGGCGGAGCGAAGATCGAATTGGTCTGGGCCGACTCACAGGGTAAACCTGAGGTTGGTATCAGCGAAGTGACCCGTCTTGCGGAACAGGAAAAAGTGGTTGCAATGATTGGCGCATATCAATCCGGCGTGACCACCCCATCCACCCAGGAAGCTGAAAGACTTGGACTGCCGTTTATCGTCAGCATGGCCGTCTCCGACAAGATCACCGAGCGCGGTTTCAAATACACCTTCCGCATCTGTCCGAAGGCAAGCTGGTATGCCAAGGATCAGGTCAGCTTTGTGAAGGATCTCAAAGACCTGGCCGGTCTCGATATCAAGAAAGTTGCCCTTCTGCATGAAGACACGGACTTCGGCGAATCAACAGCCGCAGGACAGAAAAAGTATTTGGCAGATGCTGGCATTGAAATGGCTCTTGAAGTGAAGTATTCCGCCAGCGCCGCCGACCTGACCACCGAAGTTGCCAAGGTCAAAGCCGCCAACCCGGATGCCGTTTTGACCGTCACCTACCTGAACGACTCGGTATTGATCGCGCGCGCGCGCGAAGCACTCGGCATGACCAACATCCCGTTCATCGACGCAGCCGGCGGTACAGTGGATCCTGAATTCATCAAGCAGTTGGGCGTTACCGCTGAAGGCTGGTTCACCGAGATCGAATTCACCAAGTATGCCGCCGGAGCCGATGTCTTGAACAATGCCTACAACGCCAAGTTCGGCGTGGACATCACCGGCAACGGCGCGTATGCTTACCAAGCTGGTTATGTGATTGCTGACGCGCTCGAGCGCGCCGCCTCCACCGACCGAACCGCGGTTCGCGATGCGATTGCCAAAACCGATATGCCCTCCGGCCCGAAGATGATCCTGCCCACCGATCACATCTTCTTTGGCTCGGATGGACAGAACCCGAACGCTCCGTTGTTCATCGTGCAGGTTCAAGGTGGTGAATTGATCCCCGTGTGGCCGGCCAAGTACGCGGCCAAGCCTGTTCAATTGACCAAATAAAATCCACTCAATTTATCCAGAGGCGTATCTTTTACGCCTCTGGATCGTTTTATCTTGCAACATCACTACAACCAAATGTCATTGCGAGAGTGTTCTCCCCGAAGCAATCCTGTATCAACAAGAAGATTGCTTCGCAACTTGCGCTCGCAATGACATCACGACCAACATCATGTCCAGTCCACGTTCAAGACAACGGAGGTCGCATGGTATTTTCATTTGAACTTTTCGGCCAGGCATTGGTTACAGGAATTTTGATCGGCGGCATTTTTGCGTTGATCTCTGTCGGCTTGAGCCTGATCTGGGGCGTGATGCGCATTATCAACTTCGCGCATGGCGAATTCCTGATGCTCGCGATGTACATCGCTTATTTCCTGGTGGCAAAAGGCGGCTGGGATCCTTACCTGACGATTTTTGTCACTGCCCCAGCTTTATTCCTGATCGGGATCATCATCTTCCAAACCACAATCCGCCCGATCCTCAAAGACCCGCCCATGAACCAGATTATGCTGACGGTTGGGTTATCGCTCATCCTGCAAAATCTCGCCCTCGTATTTTTCAAGGCAGACGTATTGACTGCGAACACTGCCTATACACGCCTCAACTTCTTTTTGGGCGGAGTAGTCGTGAGAGGCTCGCAACTGATCGCCTTCGTTGGCTCCGGACTGGCGGCATTTCTGTTGTACTGGTTCCTGCAAAAGACCGAGACCGGACGCGCCATTCGCGCCGCGTCCATAAACCGCGATGCGGCTACCCTGGTGGGCATCAATGTACGAAATACCTACCTGCTCGCGTTCGGAATCGGCTCGGCATCCCTCGGAGTAGCGGCGTCGCTGATGATCCCCTTCTATTACACATCCCCAACGGTCGGACTCTTCTTCGGGCTGATCGCGTACGTGGTGGTTGTGCTGGGAGGGTTGGGCAACTTCCCCGGCGCGCTGGTTGCCGGGTTGATCATCGGCCTGACCGAATCCATCGGCGCATCCCTGCTTCCCGGTTCATTGGCGCGCGTTCTCACCTTTGGAATATTCATCGTTGTGCTTTTGTTGCGGCCACAGGGAATCTTTGGAGGAAAGAAGAAATGAAAACACAGTTCAAGAATTCTTCCATCCTGCTGGCCTTGCTTTTGCTCATGGCATTCGGCCTGCCGCTCTTCGCCGGTGAATACTTCATCCACATCGGCGTACTCGTCTTGTTCTATGCCTACATGGCTGTTGCCTGGAATATTTTGGGAGGCTACGCCGGGCAACACTCCCTCGGTCACGCCCTTTTCATGGGGATCGGCGCTTACACATCCACCTATCTCTTTACCGTGATGGGATTGACGCCCTGGATTGGCATGTGGCTTGGGAGCGCGCTGGCAGGTTTGATTGGCTGGTTCGTGGGCTATCTCTGCTTCCGCTACGGTTTGAAAGGTCCGTACTTTGCGTTGGTGACAATTGCCATGGCGGAGGCGGCTGTATATCTCATCAACAATATATCGGCGGTTGGAGGCGCGCAGGGATTGGAAGTGGCATGGACAGGCAGCGCTCCCCAACTTATGCAATTCGACGGCAAGTCCGGTTATTACTACGTGATCCTCGTCATGACTATCATCGCGGTCTGGCTTTCCTCCTGGCTGATCAAACGTCGCTTCGGGTACCAGCTTGTTTCAGTCCGCGAGAACGAGGACGCGGCTGAAGCCATCGGTGTGGATACCCTGCGCGTCAAAATCCAAGCTACGATCATCAGCGCCGCGATGACCGCACTAGGTGGAACTTTCTTTGCTCAATATTTCACCTACATCAACCCGCGCAATGTATTTGGCGAAGGTCCTTCGATACAGATATTGCTCTTCGCAATCATCGGCGGGCTTGGCACTGTTTGGGGCCCCGTTGTCGGCGCGCTGGTGCTCGTACCTATCGCGGAGTTATCGCGAGGCTGGCTGGGCGGATCGTTCGCCGGCGCGCAAATCCTGCTTTACGGCACGGTCTTGGTGCTGGTGATGTTATTCATGCCGTATGGAATTGTAGGCTTGTATGAAAAGATCAAGGGGCAGATCCAAAGCCGCCATTCCAACGATGAAAAAAGTGAGGCCGCATGAGCATGCTCCTTGTTTCAAATCTCAGGCGCGATTTTGACGGCTTGACCGCCGTGCACGACCTCACCTTTACAGTGGAAACCGGCGAAATCTTGGGGTTGATCGGCCCCAACGGCGCAGGCAAGACAACCACATTTGCCATGCTAGCCGGTTTCCTCCCGCCATCATCAGGCGAGGTTCTCTTCCGGGGCAAGCGGATCAACAAAATGAAGCCCCATCAGGTTTGTAAATTGGGACTGACGCGCACATTCCAAATCGTACAACCTTTCCCTGAAATGACCGCGCTCGAAAACATCATGATTGGCGCCTACGTCCGCCACCCGAACACAATGGACGCAAAACGCAAAGCAATGGAAGTGCTCGAACGCGTCAACCTCTCGCATAAGGCCGACATGCAGGGAAAAAACCTGACCCTGATCGAACTCAAACGTCTGGAGATTGGAAAAGCGCTCGCGACGGAACCGAGCCTGCTCCTGCTCGATGAGGTGGCCGCTGGTCTGAAAGATGCGGAGGTGAATGACATCCTCGTGCTTGTG
>JAKBYW010000085.1:0-7374 GCA_021840275.1 Chloroflexota bacterium
AATTTAAAATTAGAGTTTTCAAATATTACAAAAGATGCGGCTTTTGCCGCAAAAAGAGTGCTTACTCTTATCAAATATTATCTTGGACACATTGATCTTAGTGAACATTTGGTAGCACATAAAAAATCAGAGTGGTCCCAAGATAAAACAAACTGGAAACCTTTGCCTTTACTATTGAGCATATTCTCTTATGGCTACAGTACTTATCCTTTAGGGGAAAATAGCGCTGTTTCAATTCAAAGATTCCTAGATGAAAATATAGAACCATTTACTGCATTTCGATATCTACATAAAGCTAAATCTGAGGACATCCCTCAATACCAATGGATTGACGCAACGATTGCAGCTGAATTAGCAATCAAAGAGTTTTTCATTAGGCTGAAGCCAGATTTAGAAACTCTTTTACTAGAGGTTCCGTCCCCGCCAACGCATAAACTCTACGGCTCAATTCTCGAATCCTTTGGATTTGAAAAATCCCCAAAGGTTGCGGAAATCCAAAAAGGTGTTGAGATACGAAATAGGCTAGTCCATAGGCCAGAAGTTGTAAATATTAGTTTAGATAAAGCCCGTAAGTACGTTCATGATGTAGAGATTGCCATCTATCATCTTATGCTCTTACTATACCCGAATGATCCAATCTTCAAGTTCTATTATGACACCCTAACTTCCCATTCGTCATTGGCTTCTGTTGAAATCTCGTAGTGAGTATCCTTTCAGTCACATCAAAGCTCTGTTCATCAAATGATAATATGCTTGTATCCTCCGACATCATTCGCCTGTCCTACACGCCCGATCTCACCGAAGGCGGAATCGCCTACGCCTGTCGTTCCCTGCCTCATACTTATGACCGCATGGGCGGCTCGTCCTTCGACCGTCTGCGGCGCATCGTGGCGGGCGTGGCTGTCGAACTGGCCTTCCGCCGTTATCTTGCCGGGCAAAACGTTCCATTCGACATCAAAGGCGCAACACCCTTCACCGACCCCGACCGTTACGATGTTTCACTTGGCGGACATCGCTGTGACCTTAAGTCATTCCTCATCACACATCGCGACCAGATCACACTTCTTCACCGCGACCTCGGGCCAGCTCTCGACGCCCCGGCCCTGGTGCCGCTCGATCAGTATGCGCGCGACGGCCAGGCAGACAACGACCTTTACCTCTTCGCATTTCTGACCGGCCTGATCGCGGCTTCCCCCGACGACATGCAGAAGGCATCCGAGGCGGGGCAACCCGCGTATCTCATCCACACCATGCCCAAAACGTGGACGCATCCACATAACTGGATCCCGCTTGGGCAGCTGGCGCTCAAATCCGAATCGGATGAAATGCTCAGGCTCGAAATCGGCGGCCAGGATTCCAGCCGGGAATTTGTGACGCGCTCCGTTGAACTCCCGCCGCGCACACGCGTCGAAGTGGATGCGGATTTTTATTCGCTGGCTTACCTTCACGTCAAATCCAGGCCGGCCGCGCGCTTGGGCCTCCATTCTCCGTCACGCAAAGAAACATACGTGATCGAGTCAATTGCGTGGAGCAATATCTGGGTTTATGGCATGGATATCTATCTGGCGGGCTGGATCTCACGCGAAGACTTCCACCGACGCGCCCACTTGATCCACGAAGGAAGCCGCGTCTTTCAATATAACCTGACGCGCACAAAAAACCTGGCCGTGCCAGTATCGAACCTGAAACCGTTAAGCGATCTGTTTGAGCGCGTGCGCGAATGGGAGCACAACAAAAAGGGAATCTCTCTATGAAACTTCATCTAATTTCTCTTCTGATCTTGCTTGCCTTTGTATGCGCCGCCTGTGGGGTCTCCGGAGAAGGCACGCTCTCCAACGGGAGTCAAACAGCGCCCGCTCCAGCCGCAACGGAAGCGCCGAGCGCCGTGCCAAGTGTTGAAGCGGCGACCCTTTTATTTACTGCCAGATTACCCTTGATTTTTCCTGGATAAAAATCTTGTGTCCAGTTCGGCCTTAACTGCATCGAAGACGGATTCAGCCAGGTGAAGGGTTTGCCACGCTTCGTATTCGACGACATCTGGCGTGTCGCCCGGGTAGCGCGATTCCACCGCCCAAATGGTTAATTCTGCAAGGTCGGGAAATGTTTTTTTGAATTTCCATCCGCTGGGTATCATGTCTCGCAAACGGTCAAGGTCATGACTCTTTGAGAAATTCACTTCTTCATAGACCAGAATGGCCTTGATGGACTTTTCGGCAGCTTGTTGCGCAAGAAAGCAGACCTGGCGGGGAAAGAATTCACCGCTGTTCAGCAGGGTCTGTACGGCGCGCAGATCGGTTTATGCATATTCAAGCCAGCCTTTTGATTCATCTGCGTTCATAAATGATTTTCCCCTCCGTTAATGCGGGCAGCAGAATATTTCCCACGACCCTCCCGCGCTCTTTGATTTCTTCCGGCGTGGTAACAACTATGTCCTTGCTGATAGGGACGCCGTTCAGGACGCGTAAAATCTCTATCGCGGTGCGTCGTTTATGTTCCACCTCTGGCAAAACGACCAACAGGTCAACGTCGCTGTCTGGCCGCGCTTCGCCTCGCGCCCACGAACCGAAGAGAATGATCCGCAGTGGGTTGAATTTGCGGACAATGCGGTTTACGACTTCAGGCAGGCAGGCGGGTTGTGCGGCAAGCGTTGTGTTCATGGTTTAGTTTGACCCGATTGTACATCAGATTTCACGGCGCATAAAAACAAAAAGGAAGGTTCATTGGGAGTTGCCGTGATTTTGTACACGGATGCCGCAGATTTCACGGAGTCTCACGGAAAAAGCAATAAAAAATCCGTGTTTTTCCGTGCGCGCAGCGGATCCGTGTAATCCGTGTCCAAAAGATTTTAATCACGGCGATTCCCAGAGAGCCAACTTGTTGATACGCGATATTTTGACTATGGGCTGATAATGTGGGCATCTTCAAATCACAGGCGGTAGTGGACCCGGAATCGTATCAGGGAGGAACCAGTACTCATCTGCCTTAGATTGACCTTTTGCAATAAAACCATAAAGTCGAACGCCATTGACTTCTTTCAATAGCGTTTTCTGTTTAAGAATCGACTCATTCGAATCTGGTACACTTTCCGTCATGTCAAAACGTACCAGATTAACAATTCTATTATCACTGGCAGGAATTTTTCTGCTGGGCTTTTTGGTATATCAAATCCCCGCCATAAAAAGCCGCGCAGAATGGCGGATGGTTGTTTGGAGTACATACATCCAAAATGCAGTTGACCCCATTGGCAAAATACCTACGCCGCTGCCATCCACGCCCTTTGCAACTTTTACACCTGCGCCGCCCACGCCTGCTTCTCCTGCGATCGAACCCAGCGCAACCCCTCAGCCGCTTCCGTCACAGGTAACCTTGCCATCTCCCAAATACGAATTGCAGGGAATAAACAATTGCGGTCCCGCCACTCTGACAATGGCGCTGCGAATGTACGGCTGGCAGGGGAATCAAAATGATATCGCCAAGATAATCAAACCTGCCCCCCAGGATCGCAACGTCAACCCTGACGAACTTCGTTATTTCGTTCTGAATCAGGCGGGCTGGTTGCGTGCGGAATTCCGCGTAGCCGGGAATATCAATACGCTCAAACAGCTGTTGGCCGCCAAATATCCTGTCATCATAGAGGAAGCATCGACCCTGCCTATTCAAGATGCCAATGGTCCCAACGATGATCTGTGGGATGCTCATTATTTGCTTATCACTGGCTATGATGATACTGCCAAATACATCATTGCCCAGGATCCCCTGCGCGGCCCGGACAAGCAAATCCCCTACGATAAGTTAATGACAGATTGGGAACCCTTCAATTATCTTTATATGGTCATCTACAAGCCCGAAGATGAAGGGGAAGTCAAATCCATTCTGGGGGCAGACTGGAATCCCGACCAGAACAGACAAAATGCAATGGGCATTTCACAAACTGCCATTACGGCGAATTCCAATGATAAATTTGCATGGTTCAACCTCGGCAGCAGTCTGGTTTACTTTGAGCGTTATAGCGAGGCCGCACAAGCTTTCGATAAAGCGTTCACCATTGGTCTGCCACAGCGTATGACCCGTTATCAATTTTGGCCATTCTTTGCATACTACAACGCCGATCGCATTGACTATCTGCTCCAAATTACGGAAGATACTTACAAACCGATCAATGGTTATTATTCAGAAGAGGCTTTGCTCTGGCATGGGTACGGACTCTTGCGCAATGGGGATACCAACGGCGCACTCGCAGATTGGAACAAGGCGCTCAAAGTCCATGCCGGTTATTGTGACGCCGAAAAAGCAATTAACGACTACATTCAACAAACTTATCAGCTCACGGGTTGCAGTCCCTAAGAAAAGAGCCGCCGAGAAATTCGGCGGCTCTTTTCACACTTCCTGAAAACTATAGCCTCCCGGCCAGGTTTGAATCAAATAAGGCTGTTTGCCCGAATCCATTTCCATTTTTTTTCGCAAACGATATACGACGTTTTTCAGGACCGCCACATCGCCTCCCGCGCCCCATACCGTTTGCATGATCTCTTCATTTTTGAAGACGTACCCCGGATGACTCATCAATAAATGCAGTAGACGGAATTCCAGATTCGTCAACCTGGTCTCGCCGCCGTCCGGTTCAAGCGCGGACCGGCGTGCCGGATCCAGTTTCAATTTGCCTGCCCGCACCGGACCCATCGGCACGGCCCAACTGCGCCGCGCCCACGCCATGATCTTTGCCAAAAAGATGGCTGGACTGATCGGCTTTACAACACATTCATCCACACCGTTTTGATACGCTTCAAGGATTTCCGTTTCATTGTTGGCCGGCAGGAAAAGTAAGATGGGACTGGAACTAAGTGTGCGAAATTTTCTGCAAAGTTCCATCCTCTGCGCATGTGGGGCATTCACGTCGATCACAATGAGGTCTGGAATCTCCTCCATCGAACGTTCCATGGCTCTCTGCACAGATGTCTCAAGGATGGCGACCAAGCCCTTTTCCCGAATGATATAGCCCCAAATTGGCGCGGTCGCGTCCTGGTCACAGACCACAAAAACCCGGTGTGATGCGCTTGAATCCAAATCAGCGATGGAAGGCAAAACAGCCATTTTGAAGAGTTCCTTTTTTGCTATTATACGGTAATATCGTCTATAATGGTAACAGAAAGTCACAAAAACTTACTGGATTATGACCTTTGGGGGATAGGAAATTTGTCCTATGTTCGTATACTGAGGCCTGAATTCAAAGATAAAAAGGAGACTTCGAATGAAAAAATTATTCCCCATACTCGTGGCGCTGGTTCTTATCAGCACCGCTTGTCAATTGGGTGGCAGCCAGGCACAGCCCACACCTCTGTCTGTTCCAACTGCCTTCCCGACCAACTCTGTTGCATTGAACCCAACGGTCCAGCCATCGGGCAATAACCAAGCTGCCGGAAGCGAGCGTACGTCCGCCGATGGAATGACTGAAATCTTCGTCCCAGCGGGCACCTTCCAAATGGGTGGTGTGGATAGTGCCGCAGCAGAAAATGAAAAGCCGGTTCATAAGGTAACCATGCATGCCTTCTGGTTTGATAAACTTGAAGTCACGAATGCAATGTATGCCCAGTGCATAAAGGCGGGCGTGTGTGCTCCTCCGCAGGCCCTCAAGTCCGAGACCCGCGCTTCCTACTTCAATAACCCTGATTTCAACGATTATCCTGTTGTCGAAGTGACCTGGGGCGATGCAGACGCATACTGCAAGTGGGCTGGCCGCCGTCTCCCCTCCGAAGCAGAATGGGAACGCGCTGCCCGCGGCGACACCATCAACACCTATCCGTGGGGCGATCAGCGCCCTGACGCCACGCTCACCAACTTCAACTACCAGTTTGGCGATACAACCCGCGTTGGTTCGTATCCTGCCGGCGCCAGCCCATATGGCGCAATGGACATGGCTGGCAATGTTGCTGAATGGGTAAACGATTATTTCGATGCAAACTACTACGCAAACGGCCCGGCGACCAATCCGACCGGCCCGCTCGCTCGCTCGAATTTCTTCGATCGTGTCGTGCGCGGAGGCACATTTGGCGACGCCGCAAGAGACATCCGTACGTCCAAGCGCTCGCAAGTGTTAGGGTCGAACCTGCAGGCAGATCCGGGCTCGACCGCCTACTTCGGCGATTTCTCCCCTCGAATTGGTTTCCGTTGCGCTTCGGATAACTAACAATTAGTATTTAGAAAATATCCAGAAAAGAATCGGGCTGCCTGCAAAATGGACAGCCCGTTCTTATTTGAACTGTACCCCAGTTTCGTCCACTAGTGACCACCTACAAATCAGAAATATGCCCGCTCTGCCGATTCGCTCCAAGCATTTGCCCCTAAGCATGGGGGCGGAATAGATGTGGGTAATTACCGGGTTCTTTGGCATTGAGACGGGAACGTTTCATGCCAACCACGGAACCTGCACTTCGCCGACTTTCTGGTAGAGCCAGCTGGCATCCAACCAGAAGCCCCGGCTGCCTTTGGTGGTTGGGAAACCAGATGACGGATCAAGCAGGATGCTTTTATAGAGCAGGGGAACCGCGCCATAATTCCCGTAGATGTTTTTGATAAGCCAGGGAATATCCCGCGCCCATTCGTAGTTGGACGACTGCGGCGCGGCCACCACCTGCGCCATGCCGTTCTGAAAATTGCTGAAGCACATAATCTCGCGGTTTTCGACGTACCCGCTGGGCGCGCCCACCCAATTCCAGTCAACACAGTCGTCAATGGAATATCCGGCCACGCTTTGAAAATACAAACTTGTGGGCGCGTCTGCGGCCCATGTCCACGTTTTGAGAGAATTCGTATTGAGCGACTTGATAAAGTCGATCTCGATCCTTGTAATTCTCAGACGGTTGTTGACTCCCGCCGTGCCGTTGACTGCGGCGTCGAAGGCTGGGATCTGGCTGAATGACCCATCCCAAGACCAGCCTTTTTCGAGCCATGTTTTCATGCTGTACAAGGCACAGGTCTTGCCGCGCGGGAACGTGGCGCGATATTTTCCCTGGGGGAGTTGAATATCGGCGATCATGGCAGTTTGGTGAATTCGGTTGACCAATAAATGGAATAGTCAGCGGTGGTGACTATGACCTTGACCGGCGCATAGGGGTCAACGGCTGGGGTAAAAGAGCAGAAGATGGTGCCATTGTAAATTTGGGCTGTCCATTGGCCCGCCTGCGGACCATCCGCAATTTGGAGCCAGATATTTTTGGGGTTATCGACCTGCGCCTGCTGTATGCTGACATTAAAGGTCTGGCCTTCGAGAAGTTCGCCTAGCGGGGAGCCGGTGGGCATTGGATCGTTGCGCGTGTGGACATCACCATTTTTGGTAAATATCACTTTGCCGGTTCCGATGATTGTCATGTTTATATA
>JAKBYW010000086.1:0-7371 GCA_021840275.1 Chloroflexota bacterium
AGGAAATCACGCCAAGGCCAAACTACTCACCCTCAGCGGACACGGCGCGGCGGCCGCGCGTTACAAACTCGAGCCAATCGTTCAAGAAGGAATTACCGCCCGGGAACATTTGATCAAAGCCAATACGCGGCTGGTGGTTTCCATCGCTAAGCGTTACATGGGACGCGGAGTGCCATTTCTGGATTTAATTCAAGAGGGTAATCTCGGCCTGATGAAAGCGGTCGAGAAATATGATTATCAACGAGGCTTCCGCTTCTCAACCTATGCCACCTGGTGGATCAGGCAAACCATCTCGCGCGCACTTATAAATCAGGCGCGCACCATCCGCGTGCCGGTCCACATGGTTGACCGAATTCGCCAGCTTTACAAAGCCACCCGCGATCTGGAGCAAAAATTGGGACGTCAGCCTACCATCGAAGAACTGGCGAAAAAAGTCAAATTGAGCGTTGAAAAAGTGAAATGGATTCACAAAGTCACGTGGCAACCGATCTCGCTCGAATCCCCCGTTGGCGACGATGAAGAGTCCGAGCTGGGTATGTTCATTCAAGACGACCTTACCCCAACTCTGCATCAAAGCGCGTACGAAGCCATGCTGAAAGATAAACTGGAAGAAGCGCTCGCCATTCTCTCGCCGCGTGAAGCGCGCATACTGTGTCTGCGCTTCGGGCTTGCCGATGGAAACATTTATACGCTGGAGGAAGTCGGCCAGAAATTCGGCCTGACGCGCGAACGCATCCGCCAGATCGAAGGCAAAGCGTTGAGGCAGTTGCGGCATCCGCACCAGGCAAGGGAGTTGAAGGAATATTTGTAAAGAATGTTGCGGGTAAGACTCAGAAAATATTTCAGAGGGGTCTAATACTTTTCTTTGAGTGAAGCCGCAGGCAGCGTAATAAATCCCTCCTGTTTGTGTCCAATGCGCGTTACATCGCTTGGCCTTTCCATTGCCAGCCAGGCCGTATAAGCCGCCACAAGCGCGTCCAACTGCTCCGGGATATGCACTTGTTCCATTGGTAAAATACCGCGCATCAATTTATGACGCGTGATCTCCTCGAAGAAATCCATCGGGTCCTTAATGCGAACCCCCCGCTCGTAGAGTAAAAGCTCCCGCTGCAAACGCCCCTCCAACGTCGATTTTTGAAGCGGACTCTCGCCGAGTAAAACGCAAAAAGCCGCATGCGGATGAGTCTCCAACCATTGATGCGACGCGCCTTCTTCGGGATAGGATTTGAATCCGGCCTTCGACAACTTTTCATACAACGCGAATCCGGCCTGGACCCAGGCGGGGCACAGCGATTCTCTGGCCCCCGTCCCACTGACGGCGATGCCGTACCCGCGCAGTTCATGTTCGGCCACGCGCATTTCCACACCACGTAACGTATGCGGGGTCAAACTTTGCCCTTTCAGATTTTTACGAACCAGGCCATGATTGACATCGGAGGGCGCATTGACCGCCACCGTCGCCGAAGGCTGGCCGCCCAGAAACGCCATCACGTCTTCCATCTCGCCACCGCCCAGCGCTATCAGATTCAAACCGCGATCCAGCGCGGCATAAGTGAAGGATCTATGTCCCGAGGTTGGATCGATGCCTACAAAAACTGAATCCGTAAAAAGCATAGTAAGATTATCAACTCGAAGGCTAACAATACGAGTGTAGCCGAAAAAGGAAACATATGCAACCAATTCAACGCCGCGCTGTATACGCCATTCTCCTGCTCGCCGGTCTCGTCTGGATATTCCTAAGCGCCGACAAAACCGGCGCGTCCACCGCAGGACGCATCCCCGCGCCGCAAAAAGGATTTCTCGCTCCGGAGATTTCCCTCTCCACGCCAAAGGGAGAAAAATACACACTCTCCGAATTAAAGGGTAAAGCTGTGCTGGTCAACCTGTGGGCCACCTGGTGCCCGCCCTGCCGGGCCGAGATGCCCACCATTGAAAAAATCTATGGAGAATATAAGGATAAAGGTCTGGTCGTGCTTGGCATTAATACGACTTCACAGGATAGCCCGCTTGACATTGCTCCATTTCTGACACAATACGGAATCACCTTTCCAATCCTGTTGGATGAAGTTGGCAGCGTGGCACACAGATACGATCTTCGCTCCTTGCCATCCAGTTACTTCATCAAACGTGATGGCACCATCAACGATGTGGTAATTGGCGGACCAATGTCCGAAGCCCTGCTGCGCACACAAATAGAGGAAATCCTAAAATAACATGCTTGCAATCTTCCGCAATCTTCTCGCTCCCCCGCGCGATCTCATTCTCATCGTAGCCGCCGCATGGTTCGGTCTGTCTCTTGCTGAAAAACGCGCCGCGCGTTACCACGTCGACGCCGAAGTGTTGAACAATTTGATCTTCACTGGTTTGCTCGCTTACATCATTGGCGGGCGTCTCTTCTACGCCGCCGAACACATCTCGGCCTTTGCACAAAGCCCACTTAGCTTGATCTCCTTGAACATCACCCTATCCGACAGTTGGGGAGCATTAGCCGCCGCGATCATTACCGGCCTGGCTTATGCTCAACGCAAAGGGCTGTCGCTCTGGTCCGCGCTCGACGCGCTGACATTATTTTTTGCCGCGCTCGCTGTTGGGCTCGGATTTTCGCATCTCGCCTCCGGTGCAGCTTTTGGACAAGAGGCCAGCCTGCCCTGGGCGATCAACCTTTGGGGCGCAATGCGGCACCCGACCCAGATCTATGAAATCATCGCCTCATTCCTGACCTTGGGTCTGTTCTGGTTCCGAAAAGCGGATTCCAAACCCGGCAGCGATTTCCTGCTATTTGCCGCGTTGACAGCCGCCAGCCGCCTGATCATCGAGGCCTTCCGCGGCGACAGCACCCTCATCTTTGGGGATTTACGCGTTGCCCAACTCGTGGCATGGGGCATACTTGCAATCGCATTACTTGCTTTGGAATTTCTAAGACCTAAAATAGCGCCGATCATCGTCAACGAACCCGAAGAAGAAATTTTGCCTATTAAAACAGAAAGCAAGAAGGCAAAATCAAGCGTCACAAAGCCGAAGAGAAATAATCTAAAAACAAAGAAGAAATCCACAAAGACTTCTAAAGCATAAAATAAACTGGCCGCTCTCTGAAGAAAGCGGCCAGTCTGTAAGATCACGACTAGAAAGTGTCAAAGTACCGTGCCAGTTCTTGTTTAAGTTCACTTAGCGAATCGAAAACAAACAACTGGTTGTTGTAACTCCAAATGGCTTTTTCGAAATTGATGATGGTCTCGACTTTGAACGGCATCGTGGGCGTATTTCCAGCCAACACGTGTTCCATCTCACCCCTGGAGGAGATCAAGCCGGTACCAAACATTTTGAGTTCACCGTTTTCGCGGATCAACCCAAACTCGGTGCTAAACCAGGCCAGCCGCTTAATATTCTCGCGCTGTTCGTCTGTTTTTGCTTTGTGAAAAGCCGGGGCAAACATCTCCTGAATTTCAACATATTCAGGAAGTGTGAAGTACGGTAGATGTCCGTAAACATCGTGGAACATATCCGGCTCAGGAGTGAAATCCAGTTCTTCCCTGCTCCTGACATAATCCGTGATCAGGAATTCTTTTTTAGCGAAATGCGCGTACCACTGCACCGCGTCAGAGTAGCGCACTCTGGTTCGGACGGTCCGCCACCCGGTCCGCGGTGTGATGCGTTCATTGAGCCATTGCACCGAAGGAATCCGATCATCCGGCAATTTCAAGTTTTCAGAGCCTGCCAGGTATTCCTTGCAGGCATATTTTTTGACCTGCGGCACCTGACTGCTGTAAAGCGCTCTCCAGATGGCATGCTGTTCTTCGGTAAACTCAACATCCGTTTCGATAATCGATTGATCTGCCGACATGCTCATAACAACCTCCTGTTCGTAAGGATATTATCACGACCCAAAAATGGAGTCAAGAATTGGACAATTATGGTGGGATTTTGGTTCGATGATAGAATCTTGTCGTAAATAAAAAATGGAAAATCATCATTCCCTAAATGGACAAATCATCCTGGTGACTGGCGCCGCGCGGCGGCTGGGCCGCATGTTTGCGCTGACATGCGCGAAAGCCGGAGCTGATGTAATTATTCATCATGGGCATTCCAGACAAGATGCGTTGCAAGTTCAAAAAGAAATCAAATCAATTGGCAGGAGGGCATGGCTCATTCAGGCAGATCTCAGCAAACACGGGCAGATTGACAGGCTGATTTCTGAAGCAGGAAAAATAGGGCAGTTGGATGGTTTGGTCAACAACGCGGCTATCTTTGAATCCCAATCAGTGAAGGAAACAACACTTGCAGACTGGGAGAATCATTTGGCGATCAACCTGACCGCGCCTTTTCTGCTCAGTCAGGCTTTTGCAAAACAAGTTGATGAAGACAAGACCGGCCGCATCGTCAACATTTTGGACTGGCGCGCACTTCGTCCAGGCGCAGACCATTTCCCCTACACCATTAGCAAAGCTGCGCTGGCCGCCATGACAAAATCACTTGCGGTTGCACTAGCACCAAACATCAGTGTGAACGGTCTGGCGTTCGGAGCAATCCTGCCCCCCTCAGACAAACCAGCTAATAAAAAAATTCTGGAGGCCGTTCCGGCTGGCCGATGGGGCGATTTGAAAGAAGTCGAAGATGCCTTGATATTTTTATTGACAGGGCCGACATACATTACCGGCGAAATCATCCATGTGGATGGCGGACGCCATTTGGTTTAGGAGACACAATGGACAAAACTTTCATCAAGGATTTACGGGTACGCGGTATCATCGGCATCAATGATTGGGAGCGGGAGCAAATCCAGGACATGCTGATCAACATCGAAGTGTTTAGTGACACGCGCCGCGCTGCCGAAACAGACAATATTGAGGATTGCGTCAACTACCGAACTTTGGCGAAAAAGGTGCAAGCCCACGCAGAGACCGCCAAGCGTCTGACTGTCGAAGCGTTGGCAAACGACCTGGCAAAATTATGCCTGCAGGAAAAGGGGGTGCAAAAAGTAATTGTACGCGTGGAAAAGCCGGGCGCAGTTCGATTTTCAAATTCGGTCGGCGTGGAGATAGAACGCAGCCGCGATGAATGATTTGCATAAAGTATTTCTCAGTCTCGGCTCAAACGTCCAGCCAGAAACATATCTACCCAAAGCGATTGGCCTATTACGCGAATACGGCCAGGTGCAGGCAATTTCAAGCATCTGGGAATCTCATGCAGTTGGAGATAATGCTCCAAATTTTTTGAATGCCTGTGTATTGTTCACCACTTCTTTGACCCCCAGCAATTTAAAAGAGCAAGCCATCCGCTCTATCGAGGCCAGACTGGGACGCGTGCGCAGCGAAAATAAGAACGCGCCGCGCACGATTGATATTGACATCGTCATGGCGAATGGCGCGCCGGTCAATTTGGAATTTTGGAATTACGCTTTCATTGTGGTGCCGATGGCAGAACTTGCCCCAGAATTTCTGCATCCCATCACTCACGAAAAACTGATCGACGCTGCCAAATTTCTGCGCTCCCGAATCTGGATCATACAACGCCCAGAAATTCTAAAGCCAACAAATCCAACAGGCTAGACCTGAAGAGGCCCTGCGCCTCGCGAAATATTGTCCAGAAATTCCTGACGCGTTGCCGGATTGGTGCGGAACGAGCCATGCATTGCGGATGTGGTCATGCGCGCACCATGTTTCTTGACGCCGCGCATCATGGAACATAAATGCAAGCCTTCAACAACCACGGCCACACCTTTTGGCTCAAGCAGTTCCTGGATAATATCGGCGATCTGGCGCGTCATTCGTTCCTGCACCTGCAAGCGGCGGGCGTAAATATCCACGAGACGGGGGATTTTTGAAAGGCCGATCACTTTTCCGGCCGGCATATAAGCAACATGGACGCGTCCCAGAAAAGGCAATATGTGATGTTCACACAGACTGTAGAATTCAATATCACGCACGATGACCATTTCATCATAGGTGATATTGAAAAGCGCGCTATTTACAACTTTCTGAGGGTCCGCTCGATAACCGCTTAATAGTTCCAAATACATTCTGGCGACCCGTTTGGGGGTGTTCTTTAACCCTTCCCGTTCAGGGTTTTCCCCCAGCGCATTAATTAAATGCAAGACAGCTTCCGCAGCCGCGTGTGTATTTATATTGCTGTCAACAAACCCTGCTTCGGTCATATCGTCATCAAATTCTAAACCATCCATACCTTTGCTCCAAAAAGACCGGCCCGGCCATTTCGCCGGGCCAGCAATATGAATCTACCGTGAAATATTTTATCCGATCTCAGGCTCGATCAAGCCATACGAACCATTGCGGCGGCGATACAAAACATTGACCTTGCTGGTCTCAGCATTATAAAACACGAAGAAATTATCGTGGCCGAGCAATTTCATCTGTTCAACGGCCTCTAACTCGTTCATAGGCAAAATACGGAAGTGTTTACGACGCGCAATCAATGGAGGCAATTCGCCGGTCTCATCCGCTGCAACGGGTTCCTCCATCACGTCGGATGCCGAATGCCCATCACCTCGGCCATGATAATGCCTTCCTTTGTATCGGTCAATCTGGCGCTGCAGGTTATCAATAGCAGTATCGAAAGCCACCAACACCTCGTCGGCGCGCTCCTCTGTCCGCAGGATCAATCCCTTTCCACGCACCGTAACTTGCGCCACGTTGCGGTCATTGGCATCACGCGCCGACTTGAGATGCGTCAGCTCAACATGAGCCTCCTCAATCGCGGGCAGGTAATGGTCAAGCTTGCCTGCCTTTTTTTCAACATGCTCCTTGATACGATCCGATAATCGGATGTTACGGGCCTGAACTTCCACTTTGGTTGCCATAGGGCCTCCTGATAAAATGATGTGGGTGCAGACCAAACTACTCACGCGCCATGCAAACCGTGCCGCGTCAGCGCGCGAGACACCGTCAAAGCAAAAACGTCCCGCGCTCCCTCGGCGTAAAACGCCTCGGCGCAGGACGAAAGAGTGGATCCCGTTGTAGCGACATCATCCATCAACAAAACGACTCGATCTTTTACGTACTTCCCCTCAGCCCGAAACGCGCCGCGCACATTATCGTGTCGTTCCAATTTTGTCAGCCCAACTTGTGTACGGGTTTCTCGTACGCGGCTAAGAGCATGAGGAGCATAGGCAATTCGCAATGAAAGCGCCAATGGACGCGCGATCAAACCAACTTGATTATAACCCCGTTCCTGCAATCGCTTGTGACCGAGCGGAACCGGCACGATAAGATCAATAGGCCAATTCAAACTGACCACATATTCTGATAAATGGTCGGCAAGCGCATCGCCCAGCCCCATATCTCGACGATATTTCAGACGATGCAACGCGTTACGCACTGGTGCGTCAAACGCGGACCAGGAACGGAGTGTTTTAAA
>JAKBYW010000087.1:0-7290 GCA_021840275.1 Chloroflexota bacterium
TAAGGCAGATCCGATCTTCGAAAGTCCGGCGCATACATCCAGTTGAGTGGCGCCGTGAAGGATAGATCTGTTTCGTAATCTATCGGAACGTATGTTGTCAGGATAACTGTATCCGGTTTGAGCGCGGGAATGCGCCAGGCGAATTGCCAGTAGATTTCCTGCTGCCTGGCCCAATCGCGGCGGAAGATGTTGGCGTTGAAGAATTGTTGTCCGATGCCGAGCGCGATCAGCAGGGCGAAGACGATATTTTTCGCGCGCTCATTCTTGATGAGCAGTTCGACCAACCCGACCATGAATAAACTCGCGCCGAGCATCATGGAGATCATGAAACGGTCAAAGCTGGATTGCAGCGTGAGCGGCAGCCCGGCCGCCAGCGAAGGCACTCGTCCAAGCAAAATTCCGATAAGGCCGATGGCGATGGCTTGAATAGCAAATGTTCGCGTTGAATTTTCAGGAAGTTGCAGTTTGAGAAGATAAGAGGAAAGAAGAACGAGGGAAAGAAGAATGAGGGCGAGTGTCAGAAGAGTGGATGGTGCAGTGATGGACTGCGCCGCCAGCACCAGCACCTGCGCCCAGATATAAAAGCCCGCTTTCCAAAGTGCATCGCCAAAGGCAGAGAGCGCATCGCTGATAGATGGGATCTGCTTTGAGGCGGTTACACCGTAAGAAATATATGCGCCCGATTTGTAATAGTATGCTAGCCAGCCTGCATTCAGAAACCAGATCAAAAGATAGGGCCACCAGCGTTTAAACGTTTGGACTAAGCCGGGCCAAAAGGTTTTTGTTTCTTCTGCGAGAATGACCCAAATGAAAAGAAAACGAAGCGGTTCGAGACCGATGAAGTATTCGGTGGGGAAAACGCCCAATATTAAAAAGAGAAGCGCAATAATTGTATTCAGGATGTCATTGCGAGGGATGGTGGTCGAGTAGCGTTCTTTGCGTATCGAGACCCGGCCTGAAGCAGTCTCAGGCCTATTTGTTATGGAAGATTGCTGCGCCACAGAACGGCTCGCAATGACATTCTTGTTTATTGCGCGGGCGGTGAATCCAAACGAGAGCAGATAAAAGATAAAGGGAATCCATTCCTGGTTGATATGTGTGAGTGCCACCCAGTGTTGGCTATAGCCTGGAAAAACGAGAAGGAAGAAAGACGCGATAAGAGTTTGACGTTTGTAGTTCGGCCAGATTTGATTTAACGCAAACCACGCTGAAAGCGCAGCAATGAAGTGGATGACAAGCGCAAATATCTGCCAGAGAATTGGGTTGGACGGGATCAGGCTGGTGGTGGCGAAAAAGATCGGGCCGAGGAAAGGACGGAATCCGCTGAAGGCTTGGATGAATTCACGCGGGCCGAGAAATTTGGCGATCCATGCGAAAGGCCAGTCGTCCCAGTAGAAGCCGGTAAAAGGTAATAAAAGGCCATAAGCGACGACGGTTGTCAAGGCGAAGGCGAGCGGGATGGATTTGGCCGTGAAGCGGATGGATTTCATGTTGGGCTAATTATAAGAGAAAAGTCATTGGGCGTCTGAGACATGATTTGTCGGGAGTGGCTAATTCAATGGGCTAACCACGAAGACTCGAAGGCACAAGGACACAAAAAACTTTGGGTCTTCGTGACTTCGTGGTAAAAAAGCCCAGCTTTTTCGATACTCCTGATTTGTCAGCAATTCTCAATATAAACCATGTCATTGCGAGACGGCGTTCTTTCGTCGAAGCAATCCCCTGTTTTGACGAGGAGATTGCTTCGCAAAAAACGCTCGCAATGACGTATTGAGAATTGCTGCTGATTTGTCCAACATAACAATGACCGAGTTTATAATTGCCTCATGCCATTCCTAAAAGAATACTTTCTCTTGAACCCCGATGTTGTTTTTCTAAATCATGGCTCTTTTGGCGCAACGCCAAAGCCGGTTTTCGAAGCCTACCAGAACTGGCAGCTTCGCCTGGAACGTCAGCCTGTGCTTTTCCTTGGCCGCGAACTCGACGGCCTTTTAAGAGATTCCCGCCGCGTGCTTGGGGAATATCTCAACGCCGATGCCGATGACCTGGTCTACATTCTCAACGCGACACATGGCGTGAACATCATCGCTCATTCCCTGGACCTCAAGCCTGGCGATGAAATCCTGACCACCGACCACGAGTACGGCGCGTGTGATTACACCTGGGATTTTATTTGCGGTAAAACAGGCGCGAAATATATTCATCAGTCCATTTTCTTACCAGTTCATTCTGAAGAGGAAATCGTTGACCAGTTCTGGTCCGGTGTAACGCCAAGAACAAAAGCTATTTATCTGAGTCATATTACTTCTCCAACCGCGCTGCGTCTGCCTGTAGAACAGATATGTCAGCGCGCAAGAGAGGCGGAAATATTGACCATCGTTGACGCTGCACACTCGCCGGGACAAATCCCAGTAGACCTTCAGGCTTTGGGCGCAGACATTGTTTTCGGCAATTGTCATAAATGGTTACTCAATGCAAAAGGCTCGGCGTTTCTTTATGTGCGGCGTGAAGTTCAACATCTCATCGAGCCGTTGATTGTGAGTTGGGGATACAGCCCAACTCCTGAGACGACTACAGGTTCACGTTTTATTGATCTTCTGCAATGGACAGGTACCAAAGATCCAACCGCGGCTCTGACCGTTCCAACTGCCATTCAGTTTATGCGGGAACACAATTGGGATGAAGTGAGACGTGACTGTCATCTTCTGCTTCGTCAGGCAATTGAGCGAATATGTGATCTGACCAATATGCCGCCGCTGTATCCGCTCGATTCGGATTTTTACGGCCAGATGGGCATTACCCCACTTCCTTTGTCTAACATTGCCGTGCTTAAAAGCCGTTTGCATGATGAGTATAAAATAGAAGTTCCTTTGATCCAATGGCGGGACAAGCAGTTTGTCCGCATTTCGGTACAAGGATACAATACTCAGGAAGATCTTGATGCATTGGTGAATGCGTTGCAGAGGCTTTTACCCCAAGTTGTCGCTTGATCTTGCTTGGATTGTGGCTTGACCGATTATGAATCTGGTTTCAAGGGTGGAAGCTAAGCAACTTATTCATGTTTCAGCGCGTGAATTAGCACCGATACCCTGTCAACCAATTTTCTGTGATGATGCCAAATCTGTTATGATTTTATCCGTTCTACAATATTTGTCTGGAGGTCGAATGAACGTTTCAAAACGAATTTTGATTACATTGATACTATCCACTGTTCTGCTATCGGCGTGTGGAAATGCCGGTACGGCAACCCCGCAGGATGTCAATGTGATTTATACCAGTGTGGTCGATACCTTGGTCGCTTCCTATTTTACAACGCAGACTGCACTGGTTCCACCTACGAGTTCCATCCCCACCCTTCCGATGGTAACTTTTGTTGTTAATACGCCTGCCGCATCTCCTACGTTGATACCTTCGGCCACGCGTCCATACTACACTGCAACGATAGGTACGGTTTTTAGCCCAAGCCCGACTGGGACGCGTGCGACACCCACGCTCGATCCATCGGCGCTGGCTTATGGCTGTAATAATCTGGAATTCATTCGTGATGTGAACTTTCCCCCAGGGACGGTTCTTCTGCCAGGTCAAAATTTCACGAAGACCTGGAAGGTTCAAAACACTGGCTCCTGTCCATGGATGTATCAATATAGGCTTAAACTTCTAAGCGGAGATCTTTATGGCGCAGCGCTTGAAAAACTTGGATCGATGATACCGGTTGGGCAATGGACCGAAGTTTCCCTGAATATGGATGCTCCCAAAAAAGAAGGGGAATATACCAGTTATTGGAAAATGGCAGACGCGAACGATAATATGTTCGGAGCGACCTTGGTAGTCTCCTTCACAGTTGCAAAGCCGACCGAGACGCCCAATCCGCCTACTCCGACTCCATAAAGGAATCAACTTCAACGGAAACATCCATTCCAATACTTTCAGTAACGAATGGATGTCAGTCGATACACCCTTCATAAGGTAAGTTTTCAGTCAGGTACACAATCAGGAATAGGTATGGATATTTCATTAGCGCTTGGCGGTGGCGGGTCAAAAGGTAATTCTCACATCGGCGTTCTGCGCGTTCTCGAAAAAGAAGGATTCCACATTCGTGCGATTGCGGGAACCAGTTTCGGCGGGATGGTGGCTGTTTTTTACGCGGCCGGCTTTAGTCCGGATGAGATCGAAGATATCTTTGCAGCGGTGGATCAATCCCGTTTGTATGACCGCGTTGGAGATGAAAGTCCGTCATTTCTCGGACTTGGCGGAGTCCATAAATGGCTGGTACATACGCTCGGCGAGCGTACTTTCAAGGATCTGAAAACTCCCTGTGCGGTCACGGCTGTGGACCTGCTTACTTCTTGTGAGATTATTTTGGATACGGGTCTGTTGCGTGATGCCATCCTTGCCACGATTGCTTTGCCCGGTATCTTTCCAGCCTTCCGCAGGAGCGATTGGGAACTGGCCGATGGCGGCGTGTTGAACCCGGTGCCGGTTGCTCTGGTGCGTTCACTAGCGCCTTTTCTGCCTGTTGTGGCTGTGTCATTGAGCGCGCCGCTTGGCGCACCTCCGCACTCATTGTCCATGCCTTTGCCCAGTGTATTGCCTGCGCCGCTCATTTCCCGGCTTAGCAGTTTGCGAATTACAAAAGCCTTTGATATTTTTATGCGTTCGATTGATATTGGCAATCGCCAGATCACCGAGCTTCGTTTCCAACTCGAAAAGCCGGATGTGATCATTCGTCCCGACGTGACGGGCATTGGCGTGCTTGACCGTGTAGACGTGCATGATGTGGTGAAACGCGGCGAGGCTGCCGTCGAGGCCGCGCTCCCTGAACTCAGGCGAACCACATCCTGGCCTAATCGTCTGCGCCGGACGTTGTTCGGAGAAAACCGATGAAACGCGACTTGCGTGATTACGCCAAAAATACCAACATCCGCCTTGGTGTCGGCGCGTTTGTGTTGCTTTTTGTTATCGGCACCGCCCTGATCTATCTCATCTATGGACCCGGCGCAGCGGCTTTTGGCCTTCTGTGTTTTCTGGGCGGGTTGGTCCCCATCGCCCTCATCTTTCTTGCACTCTATGGGATTGACTGGATTGTAAAACATGCGCGTCCAAAATGAAACTGATCTCATTACATTTCAAGATTGGACTCTGCGCGTCCGTTCCGCATCTTCCGGGACGCCGCGCCTGCTTTTGCTTTTGCACGGCTGGACCGGCGACGAAAACTCGATGTGGTTGTTCACGCGGAATTTTCCGACAAACTATTGGATGATCGCTCCGCGTGCGCCTCATGCCGCCGAGCCGAGCGGCTACTCGTGGCGCACGCTTCGCACCGGACCTCACGGCTGGCCCGGCCTCGATGACCTTCGTCCATCTGCTGATGCGCTGATCGGCCTCGTGGACGATTACGCGGCTGAGAATCAGATTGACGCAAGCCAGTTCGACGTGGCCGGTTTCAGTCAGGGCGCGGCCATGACCAACACGATTGCCCTGCTTCATCCTGAACGGATTCGGCGCGCGGCTGTGCTGGCGGGATTCATTCCAGCGGGGGCGGAGTCGGTTGCAGCCAAACGTCCATTAAACGGCAAGCCGTTCTTCGTCGCGCACGGAACGCTGGATGAAATGGTCAAGGTCGAGTATGCGCGGCAATCCATCCAGATGCTTGAACAGGCGGGCGCAAACGTCACGTACTGTGAAGATGGAGTCGGTCATAAAGTCAGCGCAGGTTGTATGCGTGCATTGGAAAGTTTCTTTTCAGATTAATCCAACTTAATGCCTGCGTTGACGCTCCACTCTTTTGCGAGTATCCTTACCGGAATTAATCAGCCCGATTGAATAGAAGGTTCATTTATGAAATTTAGTTCCCCATCTCGTCGAGATTTTCTCAAACTATCAGGTCTGGGTCTGGGGGCGCTGGCCTTCAATCCGCTAAAAGGGATATTTAACAATGTGTCGCCGCTGCCGCAGTTCCCGGCCGGCGACCGCTTGGGGAGAGTTGCTGTATATCCCAACTACTATTCTACGGAGATGAAGGCGCAGCCGAACGAGAATGCCGCAAAAGTTCGTGATGTTCCCCAGGATGAAGTCGTAGTTTGGCAGAGGGAAGTTGTTGGGACCAATGTTGCTGGACGGAACAATGCTACATGGGTTGAGACTCCTGATGGTTATATTTATCTTCCTGACCTTCAACCTGTCCGCAATTTGCCAGATAAACCAATAACCCGTCTGCCGGCAGGCAAGAGCGGTTTCTGGGCCGAAGTCACGGTACCTTATGTTGATCTTCAACTCCTAAATTCCCCGATTGGTCCGGGAGTAAAAGACCTGTATCAGACGCAGCAACCGATTCGTCTATATTATGGGCAGGTGGCGTGGATGGATCAGGTTGGGGCGGATGCAAACGGCAATATTCTCTACCGGTTTAATGAGGCGCCGCAACATGGCTATGGGCCGGGTGATCTCTTTTATGCTGAAGGCGCTGCATTTCACGTGTTAACCGATCAAGATGTTGCGCCTATCAGCCCCGACGTTGATCCGAAGACCAAGAAGATCGTCATTGACGCCACTGTGGGACGGCAAACCCTTTCGTGTCTGGAAGGCAATAACGAAGTTTATTTTTGCAAAGTTTCGACCGGCTTCGCGGGTACCATCAACGACTTTTCAACGCCCCTCGGCGATCAGTCAGTTGCCTGGAAAATATATTCCATTCACATGGGCGCGAATTTGCCTGGATCGGGCAGCGGCTACGATACGATGGCCGTTCCCTGGCCGGTTTTCTTTAATACGAATGCAGGCGCAGCCATCCATGGTGTTTTTTGGCATAATGATTTTGGCGTCGCCCGCTCGCATGGTTGTGTCAATGCTTCACCTGAAGATGCAAAATGGATTTTCCGTTGGACTACCCCGTTTGTTTCTTTGGATCAGAGTGAAATCCGTCTTCAATGGCCGAACGTCGGCGGGAGTTTCAGCACCTCCGTTACGGTCAACGAGACAAAAGTCCCGGCATAAGAGAGCAATATGAATATTTCAGAAGTTACACTTGGTTTGGCGTTTCTGGCCGGACTCGCATCTTTTCTTTCGCCGTGTGTCTTTTCCCTCGTCCCGGCCTACATCGGCTATCTTGGCGGACGCGCCGCGGGCGGCGAGAGTAACGCGTCCAACCGCTGGATAACATTCACGCACGGCCTGGCTTTTGTGTTCGGTTTCAGCGTGGTATTTATTGTTTTGGGTGTGGCCGTTTCGGTGGCGGGCGGGCTGCTGTACGACATCCGCAACTGGCTGGCGAAGATCGGCGGGATTGTCGTC
>JAKBYW010000088.1:0-7189 GCA_021840275.1 Chloroflexota bacterium
CGACAGGAACATATTACTCTTTGATAAAGGAATTAAGTGTGACCGATATAAACCTTGAAGAAGGAATCATAAATAGCGTTCGGTTGCTATCATCAAAGCAGGCCTTTTGGATACCGCTTAATAATAACCAGTAACTTTATTGGAAGCCACCTGTTGTTCAAACAGTCTTCGACTCTACCAATCGAATGGATAAAAAGTGGCTGGAATCCGGAGATATTGTTGTTCATTTCTTGCACTAGAGCACTATTAAGGACAATAGGCAATTTTGCTTATATGCAAATAAGTGAAGTAGCCCTGAATGTTTACTGAAGAAATCCCTAAAATAGCATCATTCAACTTGATGCAATTTATGAATATGCTCCCCTCATTTCTTACCCTGAATTGTTCCTGTGACGAAGCTTTACGATGGACAAGCCAAAACCTGACCCGGAATGGTTTGCGCGTCATGCAGACTTTTGATCTTCATAATGCGCGTCATGCGTTCGAAAATTGTCCCTGTCCGCATCATGGGACAAGCGAATGTGATTGCCAAATGATGGTTTTATTGGTCTATGGTGAAGCATCAGAACCAGCTACTTTAGTTCTGCACGGCTATGATGGACAAACCTGGTTTTCACTGGTTAGTTCGCCGTTGCAACACCTTGACCCAATTATTCAGTCATCCATTGAACAAGCGCTTCAAATGAAATTGTCAGGTTAACAAGGTATCATAAAGGTATGGATAACACAAACGTCACCAAACATTCAGAAGCATATGTTTCTTCTGAAGAAACAACGACATCCCACTGGTTTGAGATTTTCCTTATTGTTTATGGCCTTTGGGTTTGGATACCGTTCCTCGCTCCACTCTTCATGCATATCGGCTGGGCCGGTACAGGACAAGCAATATATTTTATTTACTCGTTTTTCTGCCACCAGCTTCCAGAACGTTCGTTTTTCCTATTCGGACCAAAAACCATGTACTCACTTCCCGAGATTCAAGCTGCATGGCAGAACACGCTCGACCCGCTCATTCTGCGAAAATTTATCGGCAATGCGACTATGGGCTGGAAGATTGCCTGGTCGGACCGCATGATCTCATTTTATACAAGCGTTTGGATCTTTGCCTTGATTTGGTGGCCCCTTCGTCGAAGAATCAAGGCGCTGCCCTGGTGGGGATTCGCATTGTTTTTGCTCCCAATTGTACTGGATGGCGGTACGCATATGATCAGTGACTTTGCTGGTATCGGCCAGGGTTTTCGTTCTACAAATCAATGGCTGGCGATATTGACGAACAATTCATTTCCTACGACCTTCTACGCGGGCGCTGCACTCGGTTCATTCAATTCCACCATGCGCCTTGTCACTGGACTTTTAGCTGGTCTGGGTATCGTCTGGTTTGCCTTCCCCTACATGGAGGAATCCTTTGGTAAAAGCTAAAGCGAAGATCAAAATTATTTTAGCGGATGACCATCATATCGTCCGCGCGGGGATTCGGCAATTGCTTGAAAGTGCGAAGGATATTGAAGTCGTTGCCGAAGCGGGCGATGGCGAAGAGGCCCAGACCATCATCCAGAAATACAAACCTGATGTTGCCGTGCTGGATATCCAAATGCCAAAAGCCAGTGGCATCGAAGTCACGCGTTGGGTACGATCACATTTGCCCGAAGTCGGCGTGCTCATTCTGACAGCCTATGATGACGAGCCTTATGTTATGGCGGTTTTGCAGGCAGGTGCAAATGGATATGTTCTCAAAACCGCCAAAACCGAAGAACTCATCCAGGCAGTACGCGATGTGTACGAAGGCAAATCTGCGCTCGATCCAGCTATAACACAAAAACTGATGTCCAATCTTTTCAAGCGGTCGGAGAAAACTCCCGTTGAACCGCTCACAGACCGCGAACTTGATGTGTTGCGTCTTGCCGCGAAAGGATTTACAAACAAATCCATCGGTGTGCAATTGAATATCAGCGACCGCACCGTGCAGGGTCATCTCGCGCACGTCTTCGCCAAACTACAAGCCACCAGCCGCACGGAGGCTGTCATGCGCGGCGTCTCTCTGGGTTGGATTTCGCAAAGCACTGGCCACATCGCTGAAGAATGAAAAAACTGCGCGCACCTTTTCTGCGCGGGCTCACCGTGCAATTGCTTGCTATCACTGTATTGCCACTCACATTGCTTTTATTGCTGATCGCATTTGGGAGTGTCTCGCTTCATCAACAGGATATGCGTTCACTCGTCGGTGAACGCGATGCGCGCGCTGTTCGATCCGCCGCGGCCGCGCTGGCGTCTGAATTGCATCACCGCGCTGCGAGCATTAGCAATCTTGTCGCACTGGCCCAATTATCAAATAGCACAGCTTCCATATCCACAACAAACGATCTTGCCTCCGATTTCGACGGCGGATTTGCTTATCTGGATATGGATGGGCGACTCATCACAAGCACCCTTCCTTCTGGACTTTGGGATGCGGTCACGCAAAACAAGATTCGTCTCGCCTCTTCCTCCGACACTGAGCCCGTTTTCTCCTCCCCGTTTCTTGATCCACGCTCGAAGAAACTCTTTATCCTTATCTCTCAGGTTGCTCCTTCTCAAAATATCATCGTGGCCGGCGCATTTTCTCCTGAGTCGCTTGCACGCGAGACGCTTTCAACTTCGTATCCTGACAGCAATTATGTAACGATTTTTCTCTTCGATTCTTCCCGTCAGATTTTATTTTCCAGTGGACCTCTCGCGTCTGATAATCTCTCCTCCGATCATCCAGGCGTGACTGAAGCCTTGAGCGGCAAAAGCGGAACGACATATGTAAAGCAAGGCAATGTTGAGCATGTTGTCGCGTATAGCCCCATTACAACCACTGGCTGGGCGCTGATCACCGAGGAAGAATGGGAAATGGTTGTCAGTCCGTCGTTGCAACTCACACAAATGGCTCCGCTTGTGATTGTTCCTGCCTTCATTCTCGCTCTAATCGCTTTATGGTTCGTAGCGACGCGCATTGTCCAGCCGTTGCAAAAACTGGAGACCAAAGCTGCCGCACTTGCCTGGGGAGATTTTGAAGCCATCAAAGATTCTGTGGGTGGAATTTCCGAAGTGCAACACCTGCAGTTGGAATTAACTGAAATGTCCCGCAAAGTGCAAGCTGCACAGGAAGGTCTGCGCGACTATATTGGTGCGATCACATCTGCGCAGGAAGACGAGCGTTTGCGTCTGGCACGTGAATTGCATGATGACACGATCCAATCCGTCATCGCTTTGAAGCAGCGCGTGCAACTGGCTCAGACATCGGTAAAAGACCAAACTTCGCGACGCACTCTAGGCGAACTCGAAACCCTGGCAGAGCAAACGATTGAAAACCTGCGTCGTATGACTCGTGCCCTGCGTCCCATTTATTTGGAAGATCTGGGTCTGGTCACTGCATTGGAAATGCTGGCGCGAGAGACAAGCCAGAACAATGCAACAAATATTGATTTTCAAAAGTCTGGTGAAGAACAACGTCTTTCGCACGAGGTGGAGCTGGCGTTGTATCGCATCGCACAGGAAGCCTTGAATAATGTCGTGCGTCATTCGCAAGCCAAGAGCGCAGACTTGCATATTGCGTTTGGAAAGAACGAAATCAGACTGGAAGTGCACGACAATGGCATCGGTTTCGACATGCCAAAGAGTCCGACCGACTTTGCGCCGAATGGGCATTTCGGTCTGCTGGGGATCCGCGAGCGCGCAGACTTGATCGGAGCACGCCTGGAGGTGGAGTCTGCTCCAGGGAAAGGAACCAGGTTGAAGGTCCGATTGTGAAGCGATAAATGTCATAAGCCATTTTGCCTATCAAAGATCCCGCCATCCTACGCTCATGCAGACGCGGGATTTTGCTTATCATGTCAGCATCTTGAATCGGTAGGTGAATGCATGACAACTGAAACAGCCACTCCATCAGTTTCTTCACAAAGTGATCGTTTAAGAATATTTCTGCACGCCCTTTTATTTGTGGCGGGTTTCTCTTTGGTATTTATTGTAGGATGGGGCGGCTCGGTGACA
Source organism: Chloroflexota bacterium (assembly GCA_021840275.1). Classification (GTDB taxonomy): domain Bacteria; phylum Chloroflexota; class Anaerolineae; order Anaerolineales; family Villigracilaceae; genus Fen-1038. Next base: position 4,012 of record JAKBYW010000088.1, read on the forward strand.
CTGGTCGGTCAATTGTTCGGAACCTACAAAAGTTTAATCGCCCGCATCGGCGGTGTGATCGTCATTATGTTTGGATTGGCAACCCTGGAGGTCATTCACATCCCGTGGTTTTATGCAGACACGCGCTCGAATTTTCAGGGCAAAGCAGGCACATTCGCCAATTCTGGTTTGATGGGTATTCTCTTCGCGGCAGGCTGGAGCCCTTGCATTGGTGCGACGCTCGGCGCAATTCTGACAATGGGCTTGAACCAGCAGACAGTTGGGCAGGCCATGTGGTTGGCCTCGGGTTATTCGCTCGGTTTGGGGATTCCATTTCTCGCAATGGCACTAGGACTCGAACGGGCCACAGGCTGGATCAAACGCGTGAGCCGTTATCGCCGCGCCATTCAAATCGCCAGCGGCACGTTCATTATCATCATTGGCATTCTTCTCGTGACCAATACGATGAGCCTGATTTCAATCTGGGCCTTCAAAAATGGTTACTTCATTAATTCCTTTTCCGCCTATGCCGCCGCCCCGACATACTTCACCGCCGTCATCGCAGGCTTGTTATCTTTCCTTTCTCCCTGCGTGCTCCCTCTTGTTCCCGCGTATCTGGGCTATTTGAGCGGACATACTTTGCAAAGGGTATGAATAATGAAAAAGTTGATTCTTGTATTACTTGCATCTGTTATTCTTGCGGGTTGTCAAGCCAGACCCGTGACAGGTGAAACGGTCATAGTGGCTGGCGGGTCCTATAAAAATGTCACTCCTACTGAACTGAATGTTATGTTGAAGAACAAGGATTTTGTGTTCATCAATGTCCATATTCCATTTGCAGGAAACATTGCAAATACAGACTTGTCCATTCCCTATGACCAGATTGAACAAGATCTTTCTCAATTGCCCTCCGACAAAAATGTCAGGATCGTGTTGTACTGCCGCAGTGGACACATGAGCACCATCGCAGCGGAGAAACTTGTTTCGCTCGGATACACCAATGTTTGGAGTCTCAAAGGCGGCATGGTGGACTGGGAAAATGCCGGATATGAAATACAGAAATAAGGAGATTCAAACGTGATTAAAGATCCCGTATGCGGTATGGCGATTAATCCGCAAAATGCCACAGTCAAAACCCGGTACAAAGGACAGATATATTATTTCTGTTCGCAACTATGCAAGACAATGTTCGAGCGCGAGCCGGAAAAGTATGTTAAGAGCGAAGAAACAAAATCTGAACAAGTCGCACCATGACCTTGCAAGGTGGAGGAGAAACCATGACGGAATTAAATGTGGAAACAACAGACGAACCTGCCAACGAAAACATTCCGACAAACAAACGCATCAGGCAAATTGCATGGATCGTTATTGCCATTGTGGTTACATTTCTACTGGGACTCGGAAGTGGATATCTGAAATGGGGTCAGGATGAGACAGCCGCGGCAAGGCAGCAAACGCAACTGGCTCGACTCTATGAGCAGGTCAACCCAAAAGACGGCTACGCTCTGCCTATATCCTATGGAAACCTTGGACCGCAATTGATTGAGGCGGGTGTTATTGATAGGGGTGCCTTCCAGAACGTGATGACGTCAAGTGGAGAGCCTATCACCAGTCAGCAAATGGAAATGTTGACGAAAGGGAGTAATGAGAAAATTGTCATTACAGCTGAAAATGCCCACTTTCTCCTCAACTTCTTCTGGGCGGTTGGGTTGGCCAACAAGAATAAGATTCTGACCGAGGGGTCAATGGTGCAATACAGCAACGGCCAGATCGAAGGTTTTGCATCTACCGGCGGATGGTCCCTCGCAAACAAGCCAGTAACTGGCCTATATGCAAGTTTGGATTTAATCCCGCTTACTCCCGAACAACAGGCGCGTGTTATAGAGGTTGCATCAGCGGTATATCGACCCTGTTGCAATAACTCTACACTCTTCCCCGATTGTAATCATGGCATGGCCATGCTCGGTTTGCTGGAGTTAATGGCATCCCAGAATGCCAGTGTAGATGAGATGTTCAAAGCCGCCAAATATGTCAATGCCTATTGGTTTCCGCAACAAACGCTTGAGATTGCGATGTATATCAAGGCAAACCAGGGAACTGACTTTGCGAACGCGGATGCGCGCCTGGTTGTAGGCAAGGAATTATCGTCAGCATCTGGCGCCGGCATGGTTCATCAATCCCTTCAAGCGGATGGCCTACTGAAGCAATCCCCGAACCAGGGCGGCAGTTGCGCCAATTAATTTTTTGAACTTGATCCCAGCGGCATCCAAAATATCCCAGGGATTTCAATACAACAGAAAGGTATCCGATGGCCGACGATTCAACTTTAGCCAATGCAATCATATTGATCATCAGAGCAGGAATGGGCCCTGCTGATGCTGCATTACAGCACAAACTCTTGGATACTTACTTAAGACTACTGGTTGAGAAGACTCCCTGCCGGCCGCCATCTGCTTCTACACTGCCCAGATCAAAGCCAGCAAAGTCAACACGTTATGAATTGCAGGCTATAAGGCCCGTGACGCTTGATAAGCAATAATGCCTGTCAGCGATTGGGTAATATGGCTCTCGTTGAAGATGTCTGTTAATGTGATAATCCAACAAAAAGGAGATAAAATTTATGGCAACTACAGTACACGATCCCGTCTGCGGCATGGACATTGACCCCGCGACCGCCGCCGGCAAGTCCGATTATAAAGGCCAGACCTACTACTTCTGTTCTCTTGGATGCAAGAAATCCTTCGACAAGGAACCTGAGAAGTATATTGGCAAAACTGACGAACACGTCCACCATCACTAAATCGTTGCTTCCCCTTTTCGCAAAATGGCCTGTCTAAAAGATAGGCTATTTTGTTATTTATGTAAGCTGCATCTCGATGAGAAACCTTCACCTACTCTTTGTGCTATCTTTACAAATCCTTTAAATGCACCTGGTATGCTTGGATCATCAAAAAGGAGTTAATCATGTTTTTCATGTGGATCGTCCCCTTACTACTGGTCGGATTGGTGATCTATGCTATCTCTGGTAATAATTTTGCCAACGCCCTGAAACCTGTTGCCAGCCGTATCTGCCCTAGTTGCAATCAATCGGTACAGAATGATTGGAAAAACTGTCCGCACTGTGGACAAACCTTGTAAATTGTAAAAGGAAAATCAATATGAAAAAAGTTAACTGGTTGGTTGTTGGAATTATCGGGTT
>JAKBYW010000089.1:0-7072 GCA_021840275.1 Chloroflexota bacterium
ATCTTCGAACGCGTCAACCTCTCGCATAAGGCCGACATGCAGGGAAAAAACCTGACCTTGATCGAACTCAAACGTCTGGAGATTGGAAAAGCGCTCGCGACGGAACCGAGCCTGCTCCTGCTCGATGAGGTGGCCGCTGGTCTGAAAGATGCGGAGGTGAATGACATCCTCGTGCTTGTGCGCCAGTTGAACAAGGAGGGCATCACCTTCCTGATCGTAGAGCACCTTATGAAAGTGATCATGGACCTGTCGCACCGCGTGATCGTGCTTGATTTTGGCCAGATGATCGCACAAGGCACACCGCAGGAGATCAGCAAAAACCCGGCAGTGCTGGCCGCCTACCTCGGAAAGGAAGCGTAACATGCTTACCGTAAAAAATCTCCGAGTGCAGTATGGCGCTTTTGCCGCGTTGCAGGATGTGTCCCTGTCCATCACTGAGGGACAGATCGTCAGTATAGTCGGCGCAAACGGCGCGGGAAAGACCACGCTGATTAACACTATCTCAGGATTGCTCCGCCCGGTTTCGGGAGAGATCGCTTTCGAAGACAAGGATCTTCTGCATCTCGAAGGCCATGCCATTGCAAGCATGGGTATCGCGCAGGTTCCCGAAGGACGCAAATTATTTACAGACATGACCGTGTACGAAAACCTGCTCATGGGCAGTTACTCCAACCGGGCCAAATCTGAACGCGAGAAGTCGCTGGAGATGGTGTATGAATTATTTCCCATCCTGAAATCGCGCAGTAATCAATTCGCTCGCACGCTTTCGGGCGGTGAACAACAGATGCTTGCCGTTGGCCGCGCCGTAATGATGCGTCCTCGCCTGATGATGTTCGACGAACCATCCCTCGGTCTCGCGCCGATGATCGTGCAAAGCATCTTCGAAGTGATTCTGCGCTTGAAAGCCACAGGCATGACAATCATGCTGGTCGAACAGAACGTCCGCCAGAGTTTGCAAATCTCAGATTATGCCTACGTGCTGGAAACCGGGCGCGTTGTTCTCAAAGGCACAGGCCGCGAAGTGATGGATGACGACCACACGCGGAAGGCATACCTTGGGATTTGATTTCTATTCTTAAGTCGTTGCGACGAAGCAATCTTCTGTTAATCGGAACATTCCTTTTGTTTAGATTCTGAATAACGAGAGATTGCTTCGGGCAGAAGAACACTGCCCTCGCAATGACATGCATGCAACTGAGGCCACATGGAAACACTGAAGGAAAAAATATCATCCGCGGATTTGATCGCGCGCGACAAAAAAACCGTCACACCAGCCATCTATCGTTACACCGATATTGCTTTTGAGCGCGGCGAGGGACTTTTTCTATACGACTTCGAAGGCAAACGTTATTACGATTTTGTCGCTGGCATCGCCACCATGAGCGTGGGACATAATCACCCGCGCGTCGTAGCCGCGATCACCGACCAAGCCGGAAAACTTCTGCATGGCGCGGCGCACGTGGGGTACATGCAGCCCTACGTCGAGATACTTGAAAAATTGATCAGCCTCGCGCCTACTCCTATCAATGAAGGCAAAGGCTTGTTATCCAACAGTGGCAGTGAAGCCGTTGAGACTGCTATCAAACTAGCCCGCGCTGTTTCAGGCCGTTCGATGGTGCTGGCCTTCATGGATAGTTTTCATGGACGCCCGATGGGCGCATTATCGCTGACCGCCAGTAGCAGTGGCTATCGCAAACATCTTGCGCCGCTTCTGATCGGCGTTGAGCACGTGCCCTACCCTAATTGTTTCCGCTGTCCATTCGGCCACAAGAATCATACAAAGGAAGATTGCTGTGGACAATGGCGCAACTTCATCCAGATGACGCTTGACAAACTCGTCCATCCTGATGACCTCGCCGCGATCATCGTCGAACCGGTCATTGGTGAAGGCGGATACATCGTCCCACCCGATGATTTCCTGCAAACCCTGCGCGAAGTCTGCGACAAGACCGGCGCGCTCCTGATCGCGGACGAAGTGCAGACCGGCATGGGTCGCACTGGCAAATGGTATGGGACAGAACACTGGAACGTCGCGCCGGACATCATCGCGCTTGGAAAAGCCATCGGCGGCGGATTGCCCCTCGGCGCTACGCTCGCTCGCGCGGACCTGATGGATGCGTGGTGGCCTGCCGCGCATGGTTCCACCTTCGGAGGGAATCCGCTGGCCTGCCGCGCAGGCTTGGAGAGCATCGCCATCATCGAGGAGGATGACCTGCTGGAAAATGCGACGCGCGTTGGCGATCACATCCAGGCGCGTTTCAAAGCCGCACAAAAGGATATGCCCATCATTGGCGACGTGCGCGGTAAAGGTCTTATGATCGGTGTGGAATTGGTGGATTCACAGGGCGAGCCGCTCAAAGTGGATCAGGTCAAACATATCATCAAGGAACTGGGGGCGAAAGGTGTTGTGATGACCAAATGCGGGCAGAGCGCGTTACGCATTGCCCCGGCCTTATCCATTACACAAACAGTCGCAGACGAGGCGCTCGATATCATTCTGCAGGTGTTGAGGGATGTCTCTGCGGACTCGTAATCGCTCAACCATAATACGCATCGCCCCGCAGGTTTGTTCGGAAGGCAGGCCGGTTTTACGACCGCCTGCAGAACATTCTGTTAATGTTGCAGGAGACGCATCATGCCGACACGTCACTCGATAGCCCATCCTTATATTCCAAATTCAACGCCGAGGGCAAAGGATGAAATGCTCAGGGAAATCGGCGTCAAAGATATCGACTCCCTCTTCTCCGCCATCCCGCCCGAACTTAAACTCAACCGCCCGCTGAATTTACCGGAGCCATGTCTGTCCGAATTTGAACTGCGCAAGCGCGTTACAAAAATCCTGGACAAAAACACTTCCGCAAACGAGCGTATCAGTTTTCTGGGAAGCGGGTGCTATCAGCATTACGTCCCCGCCGTGTGCGACGAAATTAATTCGCGCAACGAGTTCCTGACGGCGTATTCCGGCAAAGCCTACGAGGACCACGGACGCTGGCAGGCGCTGTTTGAGTATGCCAGCTTGATGGGCGAATTGCTGAATATGGATGTGGTCAACCTGCCGACCTACGATGGCTTGCAAGCCGCGGCAACCGCAATGAGAATGGCAGCGAACATCACCGGGCGACATGAAATCGTCATTGCCAAAGCCATCCATCCTGACAAATTTTCAAAAGCGCGGGAATACAACCACCATCTCCTGACCTTCAAACCCATCGACTTTGACCCCTCGACCGGCGAGATGGATTTATCCCAACTGGAGCGAATCCTCTCCTCAGCCACAGCTGCCGTCTATTTTGACAACCCGAATTTCTTCGGCGTGATCGAAGCGAACGGAGGGCAAATCTGTCATCTCGCGCACCGGCATGGGGCGCTGTGCATCGTCGGCGCGGACCCAATCTCGCTGGGCCTGCTCAAGCCGCCCGCCGATTATGGCGCGGATATTGCCTGCGGCGACATTCAATCGCTTGGAATCCACATGCAGTTTGGCGGCGGACATGCGGGCTACATTGCCACCCGCGATGAAGAAAAATTTGTGATGGAATATCCCAACCGCATCGTTGGGATCCTCCCGACCCGCGAGGCGGGCGAATACGGCTTCGGCGAAGTGGCCTTTGAGCGCACTTCTTTCGTGGCACGCGAGAGCGGCAAGGAATGGCTCGGTACCATGGCAAACCTGTGGGCGATTACCGCCGGGGTTTACCTCGCGCTCTTAGGCCCGCAGGGCATGACGGAGGTGGGACAGGCGATTACACAGCGAGTACGCTACACCATTCAAGCGCTATCCAAAATCAAGAACGTTTCCATTCAATTCCCGCGTGCCTCGCACTTCAGGGAGTTTGTCGTGGACTTCTCACGGGGTACAAAGTCGGTGACAGAAATCAATCACGCCTTGCTGGAGCGCGGTATCTTCGGCGGCTACGATATCAGCAGTACATTTCCCCAACTCCAAAACCATGCAGTGTATTGTGTCACTGAGGTTCACGCGAAAGATGACATCGACGCGCTGGCGCAAAACCTGGCGGAGGTGCTGGCATGAAAGAGTGTAACTATCACCAGGCGCGCTGGAACGAGCCCATCATCTGCGAACTAGGTAGCAGCGGCGAGCGCGGGATTTTGATCCCCCTTTTTGAAACGGGAGCAGGCCGGGGGTCCGAATGGGAAGCGGATATTCCCAAAGCCATGCGGCGGGCGGCCCCTCCATCTCTTCCTGAAATCTCGCAAGTGGAAGTCCTGCGCCATTACCTGCGTCTTTCGCAGGAGAATCTCGGTGCGGGGCTCATTGCCGATTTCGGTATGGCCACCTCCACCATGAAATACAATCCGCCGATCAACGAGCAGTTGGCGCGGTCTCCCAAACTGACTGAACTGCATCCGCTCCAGGATCAGGTCACCGTACAGGGCATCCTAGAAATCATGTACCAACTGGAGCAATTCCTTAAAGAAATTTCGGGCATGGATCGGGTCTCGCTCCAGCCGCGCGGCGGGTCGCAGGCCATCTACGCCAACATTGCCATGATGCGCGCCTATCATGCAAAACGCGGGAAGGGGGCGCAGCGGGACGAGATCATCACCACCATTTTTTCGCATCCGTCCGACGCGGCCGTGCCAAGCGCGGCGGGTTTCAAAGTCATAACGCTTTATCCACAAGCCAGCGGCTATCCCGATCTGGAGGCGCTCAAGGCAGCAGTTTCAGAGCGGACCGCCGGGCTGTTCATCACCAACCCCGACGACACCGGGATTTTCAACCCGAAGATCCGGGAGTTTGTGGAGACCGTTCACGCGGCGGGCGGACTGTGCGCGTATGACCAAGCCAATGCCAATGGATTATTGGGAATCGTGCGCGCCCGCGAATCGGGATTCGACCTGTGCCAGTTCAACCTTCACAAGACGTTTTCCACGCCTCACGCTTCGGGTGGGCCTGCCACCGGCGTAAGTTGCGTGACCAGCGCTTTGGCGGATTTTCTCCCAACCCCCACCATCGAGTTCGACGGCGAAAAATATTATCTCGATTATGATCGCCCGGACTCCATCGGCAAGGTTGCGAGTTTTTATGGTGTGGCCGCCAACTTCGTCCGCGCCCATGCATGGATCATGGCGCACGGCGCGGAAGGCTTGCGCGAAGTCGCCCAAATTGCTGCGCTCAACAACAACTATTTGATGAAGAAAATTCTTGAAATCCCCGGCCTCACCGCGCCCTACGCCGCGGGCCAATTCCGCATTGACCAGACCCGCTACAGCTGGCAGAAATTAACGCGGGAGACGGGCTTGAAGATCACGGACATTTCCAATCGCTCGGTTGATTTCGCGATGCATTTCTTCTACAGCCACCATCCCTATGTCGTGGAGGATCCCGCCACACTCGAGCCAACTGAGTCCTATTCCCAGCGCGATATGGACGAATATGTCGCCGCCTGGGCGCGCCTCGCAGACGAAGCCTACCGCCAGCCGGAAATCGCCCGTGGTGCGCCACATAGCGCGCCCATCCGCCAGATGACCCACGAGGAGTTCCTGGCCGACCCGGTGAAATGGTCGCCAACGTGGAGGGCCTTCTGCAAGAAACATCCGAACGGTTTCGCTGGAGAATGATGGAGTGGAGCATCCTGACCATAACTGTCATGCTGACAGACTTTCCCCATAATGTCAGTCAATTATCGCCATCCCAAAAAGAGAGCGACGTCAAACTCCTTTTGCCGGTCACTCTATAACACAATTGCGCGAATAATAGAACTTGCTACCCCATCACACAATCTTCGGGCGATACTGCAGCACCTCTGCCAGATGCGCGGACTGGATAGTCTCGCTCCCTGCCAGGTCCGCGATGGTGCGTGCTAGTTTGAGGATGCGATGATAGCCGCGCGGGCAGGGATATACACAATCGGACATATTTTTCATGCTCTTTTAAAGGCAAAAAGATGATTTTGAGGGTATTACTTCAGTCTGGTCGTCAGTTGCCACTTGCATCATCTTCTAAGGTCGGCTAGGTGATCATCCATACCGACCTGCTTTTTCGGCCAGAATCTGGAAATGGTTAGTACGCTGAACCAAAAAAGAATAATGATGTGTGCGAGAAACTAGTAGTCTGTCAAAATTGATTTTGTGAAATAGGGTCTCTGGTGATAAAGTAAGTTCACCGGAGGCAAAAGATGAAAAGGTACAAAGTTCAATTAACAAGAGAAGAGCGTGAACAACTTCAAAAACTGATTTCATCAGGCGTAGCGCCTGCACGCAAATTGACACGAGCCAGAATTCTACTGAAAGTGGATGCAGGTATGACAAGAACGAAAATCAGTCAGGTGTTGGATGTGACGAACAATACCGTTACAATTGTTTGCGGCTCATTTCAAACTCAGAGGCTGGCCTCCATTGAACGCAAGGATCCAAATCGCGAGTACGTGCATAGTTTGGACGGCGAAGCAGAAGCACATTTGGTAGCCATTGCTTGTAGCAAACCTCCAGAAGGACGAGAGCGCTGGACACTGCGCATGTTGCAGGCAGAGATGGTCAAGCGCAACTATGTGGATGAGGTTTCTCACGAAACCATTCGGACTGCCCTCAAAAAAACGAACTCAAGCCGTGGTTGAAAGAAAGTTGGTGCATTCCACCGAAAGCAGATGCGGCCTTTGTATGTCAGATGGAAGGTGTTTTGGGTGTGTACAAGCGTCCGTATGATCCAAAACGGCCTCAAATCTGCATGGATGAGATGCCCAAACAGCTGCTGGCCGAGAAATATGAACCCTTGCCAAGCCAACCGGGGCAGCTTGAAAAGCAAGACTATGAGTACCAGCGACAAGGCAATGCCAATATCTTCATCCTGTTTGAGCCCTTGGCAGGCATGCGTTTTATTGAAACCCATTCACATCGCGAATCCATAGATTGGGCGCATGTTATGAAAGATTTATCGGATGTACATTATCCGGATGCAGAAGTGATCGTGTTGGTGATGGATAATCTCAATACTCATAAGCTGGCTTCTTTTTATGAAGCTTTCGAGCCAGAAGAAGCTCATCGTTTGAGCAGAAGGTTCGAAATTCATTACACACCGAAACATGGCAGTTGGCTGAACATGGCTGAAATT
>JAKBYW010000090.1:0-6978 GCA_021840275.1 Chloroflexota bacterium
AGCGAGTTGTCCGGTGCAGATACCTACACGGATATTAGCGACGCGCCAGCAAAAGAAGAACCTCCCATCCTGGGCTCGGACTCTGCGCCCGCCTGGTTAAGCGAGCCTGGCCCGGCACCTTCTGAACCGAAAGGCGCGCGGGAGGAAGATCTGCCCGATTGGCTGGCGGGACTTGACATAGAGGAGAATGCTCCGCAAGCCGGTTCAGGAAGCGACTTGCCCTCTTGGCTGCAGGACGATGCCGAACCAGAGATCAGGCAACCGGCCAGCCCTGCTGACTGGCATCCGGCAGAAACGCAGGAACCTGTTGAGGCTGTTGAAGACGCGCCAAGTCCAAACAAGCCGCCTGTGGGTGAGCCGAATTTTGCATTTGGAGAACCGCCGCCCGACAAGAAGCCCGCCGCGAAACCGGAGAAAAAATCTCCAGCCGCGCCGCCCTTGAAGCAAACCAGCGCTCTCATGCCGCGATCGGCCGATTCACTTGTCAATGCCCAAACCGAATTGGGACGTGGCAATATTTCCACCGCTGTAGCAGTCTACGACAAGTTGATCCGCAGAGGCAAGTTCCTTGAGGAAATCATCCGCGATCTGCGCGACGCGTTGTACCGTTATCCAGTGGAAGTATCCATCTGGCAGGCGCTGGGTGACGCGTACATGCGCGGTAGCCGCCTGCAAGAGGCGCTGGACGCGTATACAAAAGCTGAAGAATTACTTCGCTAAATAAGTGGGTCGGACTGCCAGTCCGACCCACACATTTCATTTTTTGGAGGAAGTTGTGGAACGAACGCTCGTACTTGTGAAGCCAGATGGCGTGCAACGCGGATTAATGGGCGAGGTTATTGCCCGCCTCGAACGCCGCGGACTTCGGCTGGTCGCCGCTAAATTTATGCAAGTCAGCAAAGAACTGGCAGAGACGCATTATGCTATCCACAAAGGCAAGCCGTTTTATGATGGTTTGATTTCTTATATCATTTCTGCGCCGGTGATGGCGATGGTGTGGGAAGGACCTAATGCAGTGGCTGCTGTTCGTCAGACGATGGGAGCCACGCGTCCGACCGAGGCCGCGCCGGGTACGCTTCGACACGACTTTGCCCTCGAAGTAGGCCGCAACCTGACCCACGCGTCTGACGAAGTCACCAACGGTGAAAAGGAAGTTGCGCTGTGGTTCAGGAAGGAAGAACTGGTCGAGTGGAAGCGCGAAGTTGATCAGTGGATTTTCGAGAAATAAAAAGTTGCTTTAAAGATATCCACGAATTACACGAATTTTTGAACACATAAGAAAAATAAGACGCCCGGCTTATCTAGAAGCTGGGCGTCTTTGTGCGAATTAGTGGAATTCATGGCTGATCTTGTTAAAAGCCAAGGATATTTTTTGTCGTCTTTGAAAAAAATTATTTCACCTTTCGAATATTTCTTACCAGCACAGTCCCGAGGATGAAATACAAAACTGCCAGCGAGAAGATTGCTGTATAGCCTAAATTTGGCGCGCCAGTTTGTGCGCCAACTCTCTGGAAATTATCCAGCATAAACCCGGCAATTGGCGTGGCGATCACCTGCGGAAAAGTCATGGCCACGTGCCAGACGCCCATGTCTTTTGCGTAATCATCCTGTGAAGGCAGAACGTCGCTGGCAAGCGCCCAATCCACGGCCTGGTATGCGCCATAACCAAGGCCGAAGATCAGCCCCATCCCGACGACAAATCCAAAAGGCCAGAAGAAAATGAAGGCAATGGGAACTATGGCTTGAAGTCCGCTTGAAACGTAGACCATGAATTTGCGTCCAAACTTATCGGACAAAATTCCCGCCGCCAGCGAACTGATGATCGCGCCCAGCAAGAGTCCGAGGAAGAAAAACGAAACCGCTGACTCGGCGTTGTCTGCCAGTTTATGTCCGAAGATTGAAAAATCCTTGACCACATCTTTCATGAAATACTGGAGAAATTCCTGCACAGTAAAAGTTCCCATTACCATCAGGAAGCGCGTCCAGAACACCCAACGAAAATCGTGGTCTTTGAGCGGCGTGATGATGCCTCGGAAAAATTCTCCCCAGTTGAAGGGCGGAAGGTTGCGTTTTTCCACAACAGGTTCTTTGATGAATAAAACGGTTCCAAGCATTCCGAAGACCAACGCGGCGCCGATGAAATAGTAGATGGCGGTTAAATCGGTGACGCCGTTATGTGTAAAAATCAACGCGCTCAAGGCTCCGACGAAATTTCCCAACATGCTCATCAAACCATACCAGCCGGAAGCGCTACCGCGCTGTTCGGGCGGGACGATGTCTGGAATCAGCGCGGAGAAAGGTGCGGTTGCCACGTTATTCCAGAACTCGACCCACATGAAAGCGATGATGAACAATGGTAGCGACCCCAAATCATTTGGGCGTGGGAAGTAGATCAGGCCGAAGATGCCGATCACGTTCATAGTCGTGCCAAGTACGATCCACGGACGGCGGCGGCCCCAGCGTGTGGTGAAGCGGTCGCTCAAAGCGCCGAAGAGCGGCGCGACCACCATCGAAACGAATGCGCCAACCAGCAAAACCGTTCCGAGCGTCTGGCCTTTGACTGCATCGCCGCCGATTAGGAAGGCCTGTTTGGGGAGCGTGATCAACAGGATGGCGGCCCAATGTGCGTTTGTGCCGAACCAGTACAGCGAGAGCAGGGCCTGCTTGAAGTGACTCATTCGAGGTTGGGTTGTGGATTGGGCACTGGCGTTCATGATTCTCTCCTCACTGAAAATGATTTGCCAAGATTTGCTTGAAATTTAGAACACTCTGAAATAAAAAGGTTGCTATGTTTTCAACGCACTTTGTTTTTATAGTTGGATGGGCTTTACTTGGAAAGTTTTTCGTGAAGTTCTCTTGATTGGCTTTTCAGTGTCTGATAAATATTCAGGCTGTTTTCCTGCGCATCGAGAATGGCGTTTACAAAACTTGTCACATCCGGGTGATTCAGGCGGCAGGATAAATGCAGCAACGCGGCCCGGCGAATATTTTCTTTCGGATGAGTTTCTCCCGCATTACTGGTTGCTTTCAGCGCGATGACATATTCCTTGAAAGCGTCGGCCAGTTCGCCGTCATCGGTCTGCGAATATCCCCTGATCGAAAAATCAAAGCCGATCCAGCCCGCGCCGATTGTGTCCGATATGAAATCAACCGCGCCCAACAGCGATTTCGCGACTTCGCGGTCTCTATTGTCTTGTGAATTTTGCATGGGATGCACTACTGCACTCTGACCAGAACTTTACCATTGCTCCAAAGTTCCTCCAGATCATAACGTTCGCGCATGTCGGGCGAAAAAAGATGGACAACCACGTCGCCGTAATCCACAATGACCCAACCCTCGCGGGATTCGCCCTGCTTTTTACCTTTCTTATGATACTTGGTGCGAATGGCCTCCATGGAACCCTCAGCCAACGCGTCCAACATGCGGTCGCTGGTGCCGTTGCAGATGACAAAGTAATCGGTAAAGGATGCGACTTCCTTGATGTCAAGCAGGAGGATGTCTTCGCCTTTCTTATCTTCGAGCGCGTCGACAATCGTATGTGCTAATTCGAGTGCGTTCAGATTTCACCTCGTAAGTTTTTCGTGCCACCATCGTAACGTCAATGGACGCGTTCTGTGCGGCCGCGTCTTTGTGCCCTGGGTTTCCATGGCTTGAGAACTGTTGCCTGCTATTGCTTTCCCAGCGGCGCAGAGAATAGCCGAGTATAGACCGAGCCGCCCGGCTGTAAATCACTTTTGTAAAGATCGATCGCATCGATATGTGCCACACCCAGGATGCCCACTTTTGTCTCGTCAAGCGCGGTGCTGATTTTTTGCAAGTCGGCTGTGGCTGCGTTCTGGCGGACGCGGCCGATCGTCAGGTGCGGAGAGAAGCCGCGTTCTTCGGCCGGATATCCCAATTTGGCAGAAGCGGTTTCGATGCCGTGTGCGATGGACGGCAGCGCGGCCGGGGCGTTGAGTCCGACCCATAAAACGCGCGGCCGCTTCGGGGTCGGGAAGGAACCGATTCCTTCCACGCGCATGTCGAAGGCGGAATATCGCGAGCTTTCCATGGTCAACATTTGCGTGAGGATGTCAATATTGGCGGGGGATATGTCGCCGAGAAATTTCAAAGTCAGATGAATATTGCGGATGGGAGTCCAACGCACCAAATCTGCGCCCAATGAGGATTGCAAACTGGATGTGGCGGTTTGAATTGAATCCTGAAGAGATTTGGGAAGTTCAATGGCAATGAATGCGCGCACAAGATCCATAAAGGCGCTTACAACCCCTGAATCATTTGGTCTACTGTATTCTTCGGGTCGATATAGCCGACGGTTTTGGTGAGGTAAATTGAGGCGCCGGCATTCGGCCCGTCACGCACATCGGAGGGCATACTCTTGGCAGAGACCACAATAACTGGTATCTTTTCAAGGGTCGGTTCACGGTGCATGTAGCGAAACACTTCGGTTCTGGAAACATCCGGCATCATGATATCCAGCAGGATAAGGTCGGGTTTTTCCTGTGCGACCAGCGCCATGGCTGGCGTACTGGTGTAGGTCTTGATCACTCTGAAACCGCTGACGCGCGTCATTTCCGCGAATAGTTCTGCGGCATCTGGCTGGTCTTCGATGATCATCACTGTTTTTTGAATACCTGGCATATTATCCTTGTTGATATCTTTTCAATAAAGCGGGGTGTGGGGTGTTATGGGCGGGCGAAACCCGCCCATAACACCCCACTTCCCCCCTGCTTTTTGAGAAGTCTCCATGAAAATAAATATTCAACACCAAACATGAAAATCTATTTTCAGATCAGATACACTTATTGTATAAAATAGCATAAGATAAGCGAATCTGCAAGAGGAGTATTTTTCAACCTGCTAGGCGCCTGACACATCTGTATAGTGGAAGCAATTCGCACGAGGAGATCATTATGTCCGACACATTTGATTTTGGCGGTGAGATCGTCTGGAAGCCAACGACGGAATATATCGAGCGCGCACACTTGACCGCCTTCATGCGTCAATATGAGATCAAGGATTTCAACGAGCTGATGCAGCGCTCGACATCAGACGTGGCATGGTTCACGGAGGCGGTTATCAGATATCTCGGTATTGAATTTTACAAGCCTTATTCGCATGTGGTGGATTTGTCGGCGGGCATCCAATTCCCGAAATGGTGCGTGGGTGGGAAGATGAATATCGTCCACAACTGCGTGGATAAGTGGCAAGCCACCGACAAACGAAGACGCAACGCCCTTGTTTGGGAAGGCGAAGAAGGCGCGACCAAAGTGCTGACTTATAAAGAACTTTATCAGGAAGTCAATCGCTGCGCCAACGCTCTCCGTTCGCTCGGACTTGGCAAGGGCGACGCGATCGGCCTGTTCATGCCGCTGACGCCGGAAATCGTCATCGCACTATTGGCAATTGCAAAAATCGGCGGGATCATCCTGCCCCTCTTTAGCGGATACGGCGCGGGCGCGGTCGCGAGTCGTCTCGTTGATGCGGGCGCAAAAGCCATGTTCACAGCTGACGGCGCGTTCCGTCGCTGCAAAGCCGTCGAGATGAAATCCATCGCCGATGAAGCCGCCGCGCAAGTCCCAACTTTGAAATACATGATCGTCTTGAAGCGAACTAGTCAGGAAATCTCGATGACGAAGCGCCGCGATCATTGGTGGCATGAGCTCGTCGCTGAACAGGATGTGCAAACTGACACAGAAAAAACATCGGCGGAAGACCCGTTGATGATCATCTACACTTCGGGCACCACCGGCAAGCCGAAGGGCGCAGTTCACACGCATTGCGGTTTTCCGATCAAGGCCGCACAGGATATGGCCTTCGGCACAGACGTGCATCCGTTCGACGCGGCCAACGCCCGTCCGAGCGATGTGATATTTTGGATGACCGACATGGGCTGGATGATGGGGCCGTGGCTGGCGTTCGGCACTTTGCTTTTGGGTGCGACCATGTTTTTATACGATGGCGCGCCGGATTTTCCTGAACCTGACCGCGTTTGGGAAATGGTCGAGCGACACAAAGTTACTCAACTTGGACTCTCGCCAACTTTTGTGCGGACGATGATCCCACACGGATCGGAGATGGCGACCAAACATGATTTATCTACGTTGCGCTTCTTCGCCTCGACGGGTGAACCGTGGAACCCGGACCCGTGGCTTTGGCTTTTCACTGACGTTGGACTCCGCCAACGTCCGATCATCAATTATTCAGGTGGCACGGAAATCTCCGGCGGGATCGTGATGGGCAATCCGTTGATGCCGCTCAAGCCGTGCGCGTTTGCCGCGCCGTGTCCCGGCATGGCCGCGGACGTGGTGGATGAAAATGGAAAGTCGATCCGCAATGCAGTCGGCGAGCTGGTCATCAAAGCGCCGTGGATCGGCATGACGCGCGGATTCTGGAAAGACCCGCAGCGTTATCTCGACACCTACTGGTCACGTTTTGAAAATGTGTGGGTGCATGGAGATTTTGCCGCAATTGACTCGGATGGCTTGTGGTACATCCTGGGCCGCTCGGACGACACGCTCAAGATCGCTGGCAAACGTCTCGGACCGGCGGAAGTCGAATCGATTTTGGTGCATCACGATGCCGTGGTTGAGTCTGCCGCGATCGGCGTGCCGGACGAAATCAAAGGCATGGCGCTGGTCGTGTTTTGCGTGTTGAAGAAAAACGTTGCACCAGACGAAAATTTGCGGAAGGAATTACAGCAAATGATCGTGGACGAAATGGGCAAACCGCTGGCGCCGAAGTCCGTTCTATTCGTCAGCGACCTGCCGAAGACGCGCAACGCGAAAGTTATGCGGCGCATGATCCGCTCGGCGTATTTGGGTCAGGAATTAGGTGATACATCTTCGCTGGTCAATCCTGAAGCAGTAGAGGAGATCAGAAAAGCAAAGTAAACCTTTGGGGGAATGCACAGGTGTTGAAACTGTATATAATAAGGTTGTACGAAAGCTCGGAGAGGAGAACGGATGAAACAAGAT
>JAKBYW010000091.1:0-6951 GCA_021840275.1 Chloroflexota bacterium
TGACAAGCGGTCACCGTTAAGAATCTGAGTTACCAGGTCCATCCACAATCCTTACGTATTACGTAATGCGGATTACGTAATATTATTTCACGGCGTTCCGAATATCCTTAATGATATCCTCCGTCGAAGCGCCGGGGCCATAAACACCAGCCACACCCATTCGCTTCAACTGCGGTACATCTTCATCCGGCACAATGCCGCCGATGAAAACCTTGACCTTGCTCTGGCCGTTGGCCTTTAACAATTCCAGGATGTGCGGCGCAAGCGCCATGTGCGCGCCTGAAAGAATGGACAAACCGACGATATCCACGTCTTCCTGCAAGGCAGCTTCGGCGATCATCTCAGGGGTTTGGCGCAGGCCGGTGTAAATGACTTCCATACCGGCGTCACGCAGCGCACGCGCTACCACTTTTGCGCCGCGGTCGTGCCCGTCCAGGCCGGGCTTGGCCACCAACACACGGATCTTTTTATCTGTCATGTTTCCTCCGCGAGGGGTTTCTGTTGGGATTATACTATGTCATGCCTCTCCGCCCCTGCATGTTTTGCATTTACAATTATGCCGGGAACAAGAGAGAAAATTGAAAGGGGCATTTCTCAATCTTATCTCACGGAGATGGAGTATCATAAATTAGTTAGAAGGAGGCTCCCATGCAGCCTGACTTGACTGAAAAAATCCTTGAACTGATCCGCCGCACATCCAGCAGTTTACCCGCAGACGTGGAAAAACGCCTGCGCGAATCGATTGAAAAGGAAGAGCCGGGTTCAGCGGCACGCGGCGCGCTCGAGACGATCATGAAAAACATCGAACTTTCGCGCGCCAATTCCACGCCGATCTGCCAGGATACCGGCACACCGATTTTTTATGTCCACTACCCCGAAGGCTGGTCCACGCGTAAACTGCGCGAGCAAATCCGCGCTGCGATGGTGGACTCCACCAAGCGCAACTTCATGCGTCCCAACGCGGTGGACGCCATCTACGACAAGAACAGCGGCAACAACCTCGGCGGCGAAGATTTTCCGACCATCCATTTCGAAGAAATAGACGCCGACCAGCCGCTTGTGATCGAATTGATGCTCAAAGGCGGCGGATGCGAAAATGTCGGGCGGCAATATTCGTTGCCCGATAACAGCCTCGGCGCTGGACGCGATCTGGCCGGGGTGAGAAAAGTCGCTCTCGACGCGGTGCAAAAGGCACAAGGTCAAGGCTGCGCGCCGGGCATTCTCGGCATCGCCATCGGCGGCGACCGCGGCTCATCCTATGCCAAATCCAAAGAAGTATTGTTCAGTGAAATGGGTAAACGCAACGCCGACCCCGAACTCGCCAAGCTGGAAGAACGCCTGATAAAAGAATCCAACGAAATGGGCATCGGCCCGATGGGTTTCGGCGGCAAGACAACCGTGCTGGATACGAAGATAACAGGAATGCATCGACTGCCCGCTTCGTATTTTGTCTCGGTTTCATATATGTGCTGGGCCTATCGCCGCCGAAAAATGACGGTAAAGGGCGAGGATGTAATTTACGATTAAACATTTTACGCATCACGTATCACGTAATACGTGATGCGTAAGGAGATGCCATGCGCGAAATAACTCTACCCATCAGCGATGAAACCATTCGCAGTCTGCATGTTGGCGAGCCTGTAACTTTGACCGGAACAATGGTCACAGGGCGCGACGCGGCTCACAAGTGGCTGATCGAAACCTTCATCAAGAAGACCCGCCAGCCTCAAGGCGACGATTTGAAAGTATATGATGAATTAAAGAAACTGCTCAACGGCTCGGTGATCTATCATTGCGGCCCGGTTGTTAGCGGACTGGACACGAAAGATTACAAATTCGTCGCGGCGGGACCAACCACGTCCATCCGCGAGGAGCCGTACCAGGCCGACGTGATGAAGCACTTCAACGTCAAGGGCGTGATCGGCAAAGGCGGCATGGGCCCGAAAACTTTGAAGGGCTGCCAGAAAACGCCGGGAGTTTATTTCCACGCCATCGGCGGCGCGGCTTCATACATCGCCCAACGCGTGATGAAAGTGCTGGGGGTTTACAAAATGGAATTCGGCACACCGGAGGCGATGTGGGTGATCGAAGTGAAAGACTTCCCGGTTGTCGTTACCATGGACGCACATGGTGCAAGCCAACATGCGGTGGTTGGCGACAGTTCCCAAAAAGTGCTGGATGATTTATTGGCAAAACCTTACTAACCGATCATTTGGGCGACAATGTTAATGTCGCCCAATCTTTTTCACCCCGCCTCCTTTCGGACTGTGAACCTGATTCCCGTCACCTCGTCATTCTCAACCCCCTGACTTCGGGGTATACTCGCCGCATCTCATTTATGAGGAGTAGATTCTATGAAACGTGCAGTCAGCATCAGCATTGGATCTTCAAAACGCAATAAAGCAGTTGAAGTAACTTTACTGGGTGAGAAGGTCAGCATCGAACGCATCGGCACCGACGGCGATATGGAAGCCGCCGCGCAGAAATATAAAGAACTGGACGGCAAAGTAGATGCCTTCGGCGTCGGCGGCGCAGACCTGGGAGCGCTGGCTGATGGAAAGTGGTATCCCTTTTATTCAGTGAAACCGATGGTGCGCTTCGTCGAAAAGACCCCATTGGTAGATGGCGGCGGGCTGAAGAATACGCTCGAAAACAAAGCTCCCGCATTTTTAGATCAGAAAATTGGCGAGTACATCAACTCGCGCGGACGCAAAGTGCTGGTGACGGTCGGCGTTGATCGCTGGGGTCTTTCTAAATCTTTTGTCGAGGCCGGTTACGAAACCGTCTTCGGCGATCTGATGTTCGGTCTGGACATCCCGATTGCCATCCATAAGATCAGCCAGCTCAAAACTTTAGCTGCGCTGCTCATGCCCATCGCCGGACGATTACCCTTCGAATGGATCTATCCAACGGGTGAAAAACAGGAAAAGCGCACACCCAAATGGGAAAAATATTATCAATGGGCAACGGTGGTTGCAGGTGACTGCCATTACATCAAACGCAACATGCCTTATGATATGCAGGGCAAAGTGATCGTCACCAACACAACCACGCCCGAAGATGTGGAAACTTTCCGCAAAGCCGGTATTAAGTATCTCATCACCACCACGCCCGTTATTGACGGACGCTCCTTCGGCACGAACATGATGGAAGCCGCATTGGTGGCTGTCTCTGGCAAGGGCCGTCCATTGACTTGGCCTGAATTAACCGAAATGCTGGATAAGCTCGGCTTCGAGCCGCAATTGCAGGAATTGAATTAACGTCATTGCGAGCAAAGCGAAGCAATCCCCTTTCGCGAGGAGATTGCTTCAGGCTTTCAGCCTTCGCAGTGACAGGAGGATTTATCATGGATGCAGTCGTTACCGCAGGTGGAATTCCGCAACCCAATGAGCCTTTATATGAGTATTCCAAAGGCGACGCCAAGGCATTGATCGATGTGGCTGGCAAGCCCATGATCCAGTGGGTGTTGGACGCGTTAAGCGAAGCAAAAACCATTGACCGCGTGGTAGTCATCGGTCTCTCAGCCAAATCAGACCTGACCTGCAAAAAGCCGCTCACATACATCTCCAATCAGGGCAAGATGCTGGATAACTTGAAGGCTGGCACAGCCAAGGTGATGGAGCTTAACCCCAAAGCCAAATATGTGCTATTTGTTTCTTCGGATATTCCCAGCATTACGGGCGAGATGGTGGATTGGATGGTCAACACTACCAGTGAAACGAAGGATGATATTTATTACAACGTCGTCCGCCGCGAAGATATGGAAGCGCGCTTTCCCGGCTCGAAGAGGACCTACACTCCGCTAAAAGACATGGAAGTCTGCGGCGGCGACATGAACGTAGCCCGCACATCCATCGTTAACCAGAACTCTGAGTTTTGGAACAAGCTGATAGAAGCCCGCAAGAATCCCGCCGCACAGGCGTCGATGATTGGCCTTGACATCATCTTCAAATTCATGTTCCGCCAATTGACCATTGACGATGTGATCCAACGCGTGGCAGACAAGTTGAACTTGAAAGGCCGCGCCATCGTCTGCCCCTTCCCCGAAATCGGCATGGATGTGGACAAGCCTCACCAACTGGAACTGATGCGCGACGACCTCGAGTCACGCGTCCGCAAGATTGCCAAATCATCGGCTCCGAAGTCTGCTGCGAAGGCTAGGCCGGCCAGGAAAGCCAGCGCCGTGAAGGCCAAGCCGGTTAAGAAAGCCAGTGCGAAGAAGACACCTTCGTCAAAGAGCAAGCCCGCTCCGAAACCGGCTGGCAAAGCCAAAAAGAAATAGAACCCTGCCACGGGGCGAATCGTGGAGACACGCATCAAGACTCTTGAACCGCGAAGCCCACAAAGAACGCGAAGAAAACTTTTAAATCTTTGCGAACTTTGCGAACTTCGCGGTTATTTTTGCCAAGCATGCAGACTCCAAAATCTGCAATAATGCTCCTCGTTTTTATTTCAGGTGAACATGAATTTCAAATCCATTCTTCAACTCGACGCCGACGTCTCCAACAAATTGTGCGTGGCTGAAAAGCCCGGTGCGCTTCGCAGCTTCGCTGTCTTCTTTGCCCACTCCGGCGACTCATGGTTCTGGGGATTGGGGCTGATCATCTTGTGGCTGGTTGGAGACTCGTTCTGGAAACAATGGGCCATCGTTGTCCTGGCTGGCATCTCCATATTGGCCGTGCTGGTGATGTCGCTCAAATTCAGCATCCGACGCAGACGGCCCGAGGGCGAATGGGGCAGCATCTACCGCAACACCGATCCGCATTCGTTTCCATCGGGACACGCTGCACGCGCCCTCATGATCGCCGTGGCCGCGGCCGGTTTGGGCCCGGGCCCGGTTGCGTTGCTGTTGTGGATTTGGGCGCCGCTCGTGGCGCTGGCGCGCGTCGCAATGGGCGTCCATTATGTGTCCGACATCGTTGCGGGGTTTGTGGTCGGCCTATTCATGGGATTGGTCGTCCTTCAATTTCATCCACTGTTCTTGAGCTGGCTGGTATCACTTATTCATTTACCACTTTGGTGACACATGATCACTTTGCTTTTTTCACGCTTTCCAAATGTTCTTTGATATGACCCAGATCACGCTCGACCCAGGTTTGCAATGTCATGCCACTGCCTTGAATTAAGTGACACGAAGGTCGCCCCCAGGCTTCACTGGGCAAGCCGCGCAAAGCATTCACCAAAGACAGAACATTCATCACAAAACCGTCCAACATGGAAACCAAATTTTCCTGGGCATCATAATGTTCAGCCATGTAGGCATCGCCGTCAAAATTTTCAAACTGAGGATCGTCTTCTTGCAACGTGCGGCGGGCGCGCATTCCATACACCAATACATCCACATCGCGTGTATGCGCCGCCAACTGATGCACATTCCATCCGCCTTCCTCAATCGGCGAATATGGATTTTTGACACTCAGGCACACATCACGAAATTCCCTGGCAGACTCTTCAAGGTTATCCATCAATTCCTTGCGATACTCTTGCAATTCGTTCATCGCGCCTCCAGATTGACAATTTGACCATTCAAATCTGATCGGCATAAATACAACACCGACTCGATCAAATCAGCGGGAACGGATGGGTCAACGTGCTGGAATTCGGGAAAGCCCGTTCCCACCGCGTGGACATGGACACCGTACGATGCGAACTCGATGGACGCAGAGCGGGTCAACGCGATCAGACCTGCCATGCTGGCGAAATATGCCGCTTCCTTCCCGACCTGGGGGCGGGTCGCCGTTATCAAATTGATTATCACGCCCGCACTTTTTGCGCGCATCACGCGCCCTGCCGATTGCATCATCAAAAATGCGCCGGTCAAATTGACATCCAGCACACGGTGCCAATCCCATTCATCCATCTTGAGCAGGTCCACTTGCGGTTCGACGGCAGCATGATTGATCAAAATATCAATACCGCCAAAGTCGTCTTCAACCTGATTGATCATCGTCTGTGCCGCCACCTTTTTGGCCACATCATGCACGTACGCCTTGATCTTTCCGGCGCTTTGCGAGACCAGATCATCGAGATTGATCGGCGAAATATCGTTGACCGCCACGGATGCGCCGCGCGCCGCAAAGGCTTCCGCCAATACGCGGCCTTTGCCTTTTCCCGCGCCGGTGATGAGAATCACTTTACCTTCAAAATTATTCATCATGGATTGCTCGCTTTACAAACTGGAATTTCATCTGCGTTTTGATCTGCGTTCAACGCCAGGCCAAAGTATGGCGAAGGATCATACGTGTTATTGATGTCCAACTCGTTCATAAATTGTCCGCCGTTATCTTTGACTATGGAAACATGTAAATGCACTCCGACGGGATTATTGGGATCGCCCGAATAATCTCCTTGATAACCAAGCAGCATACCTGCATCAATTTTCTTTTCAGAAGTTCCGGGTGGGAACTCGGATGAGATGAACGAATTGCCGTTCGCGTCGGCCATGTGAGTGTAATAAACCCAGATCTGGCGACCGGGCTGGAGCGGATCGCTCGGCACGCGCACAATAACGGATGATTTCCAATTCGATAAACGTGTCAGATAACCCCGATAGGCGGCGACAACTTTGGTCACATTGATGTCTGTCCCCGCGAAAATATCTATGCCCTGATGGCGATGACCGGCCTGAATTGAATCGTCCCAGATAAAGCCGACCATGCCGGTAGTGGGAAAAACAAAAGGGGCTGATCCGCATTTTGAACCGGCAGCAATGACCAGGTCCGGACGGGAAGCGGGGTCTTTGATCCACGCGAAAACCTGGATAGCCCGCGCATTGCCCGATCGATAGGTCCGATAGAGATAATAAGCGCTCGTTGCAAGGGCGACAAGAAACATGGACACGAAAAGGGAGCGTTTGAACATAGGCCCAGATTATACCTTTCGCTCAAGTAGGTCATCATAGAACTCTAACAATATCTATCTTCGCCGTTTACTAACCTTCCGCTCTCACTG
>JAKBYW010000092.1:0-6893 GCA_021840275.1 Chloroflexota bacterium
GGCGAGCAAGGCCAGGCGGGCCTTGGCGCGTCCGAGGTCGTGAGTGGAGGTGTAGGACGCGGCGATGGCGATGCGGAACTGGTCTTTGAAATCGGCGCGCAACGTGTTGGGAGCTGTGTCTGCGTAACGAACGGGGGAAATTACCCACGCATAAAGCAGTCCAAGAGAAAATCCAACCACGACGGCGATCAGCCATTCCCACAGAAAGCGCTTCACGGCTTGCTCCCAACAGCGGTGGGAACAGGCTGGTAGGCCTGCATGGCACGCGTCAGTTCCTGAAGCAGGGAAATGTCATTCGGGGCGTAGCCGCTTGCTTGTCCGGTTTGAAGCGCTTGCGCAGAGATCATGGCTGGCGCGTCACCGCCGAAGATGGCAAGTCGGCGGGCGGCGAGTCCAGCATCCTGGTTTGCGTGATATGTCTCTGCGATCATGAGAACATAGTCGGCGCGGTAATCAGTGCGCAGAGAGTTGGGCGTGGTGTCCACAAATTGGACGGGGTTAATTACCCAGCCATAAACCAGGCCGAGCGCGATGCCAATGACGATTGCAATGAGGGGGGGAATCCAGCGTGGCATGGTTTTATTTTGCCACAGGAACGTAAAACCTGACAGGTCTAAGTGGCTTGTCAGGTCTGCTTCAAAAAATATCCGGGCAGGATACCGGCGGCACCCAGAGACACTTCCTTACCGTTGCTATCTTTCGATCCTGGCGGGGTTCGGCAGGCTCTGCCGCGCCGGGCCTGCCCGGACGGGAGCAAGGATAACCGAGGTGGATGCGACTGTCAATTACAGGCTGTATCGCGCCTGACAGTCGCTTTCATGTTTGTTGCCCATCTCACAAAATCGACCGGCCGCCCCGCGCCTTCAACTCAATCGGCAGCAGGGCGGCGTAAATCATATCCGCCACCGGAGTTGGGACGCCGCGCTGGCGGCCTTTGCGGCCAATTACCCCGATCATCGACTCGATCTCGATGCGGTGGCCGGATTCCACATCCAACTGCATGGAGGCCTTGATGTGCGGCGCAGCATTGTCCATGAAGCCCAACGCCTGTTCGACCACGTTTGCGTCAAGGGCCGCTCCTTGGGCACGCGCAACGGCTTCCACCTCGCGCATTAGACTGATGATCAGCGCACGCGTCTCTGGAATAGTGCGATATTCGGCCATCGGCAAACGCGTCAACGAGCCGAAACTGCTGGCCGATGAAATGAACACAAACTTTGTCCACAGGATTTTCAGGATGTTCTCCGAAAGTTCGACGGTGATCCCAGTTTGTTTGAACGCCTCGTAAATGGCCTGGATGCGCGGCGTAGCGCGCCCGTCCAATTCTCCAAGCACGACGCGCCGGAAATCGGACACCTGCTTGATGACTCCCGGCGCTTCCAGCGCGGACGAGATCCAGGTCGCGCCGGCGACGATGTGTTCCACGCCGAGGAC
Source organism: Chloroflexota bacterium (assembly GCA_021840275.1). GTDB lineage: Bacteria > Chloroflexota > Anaerolineae > Anaerolineales > Villigracilaceae > Fen-1038. The sequence continues at coordinate 1,435 of JAKBYW010000092.1, forward strand.
ATTCCCGATCCGCTCGACGGCATCCACGCCGTTTTGCAGACTCAGAACGGTTGTCTCTTTTCCAACGATCGGTTTGATCTTCTGGACGGCGTCATCAGTATCGTAGGTCTTGGCGCAAAACATAATCAGGTCCACTGGTTCGATTTGAGCGGGGTTATCGGTGGCTTTGGCTGGTTTGACCTGAAAATCTCCAAAGATGCTTTTGATTTGCAATCCGTTTTCCTGGATGGCTTTCAGATGCGCGCCGCGTGCAACAAAAGTTACTTCGTGGCCCTGCTTTGCGAGCAGTGCGCCATAATAGCCTCCCACACCGCCTGTTCCCATAACTGCAATTTTCATTGGATTCTCCTTTTCACCTGTCATTGCGAGACACGAGCAAAGCGAGTGTCGTGACAATCTCATGTTTTCATGCAATTGATTATTTGCAGATTACACGAGATTGCTTCTCGAAGACTCGCAATGACATCATAGTATTTCGATCTTTTCATCAATCACTTGACCATCTTCCCAATTTGCTTCCACCCATTTTGCCACATTTTGCAAGGACCGTTGCAATTGCGCCGCGTCATTTCCGGCCATCGCGCAGACAATGACCGCTTCCTGCCATTTGTCCCGTAAATCCATCTCTGCTGCCGAGACATTGAACTCGCGGTGCAGTCGTGCGATTAGCGGCTTGATCCGTCCGCGCTTTTCTTTGAGCGAGGAGCATGCGGGGAGATGGAGGTGAATGGTGAGGGTGGCGAGCATCAACATGGTCCAAATTACGATTTACGATTTACGCTTTACGCTTTACAATCCCTCGCATGTCCAACATCGAATCCGCCTACAACGCAGCCCTCGATTACCTGTACAGTTTTGTAGATTATAGCCTGAAACATTCGTCCGAGCTGGCTAAAGCCGATTTCAACCTCGACCGGATGCGCGCCTTGATGGTCGAACTCGGCAGCCCCGAAACGAGCTATCCGATTATCCATGTGGCCGGGACGAAAGGCAAAGGCTCAGTCTCGGCGCTGTGTGCCTCCGCTTTGAAAGCTGCCGGATATAAGGTTGGCTTGTATACATCGCCGCATTTGCTGGATTACACCGAGCGGATTCAAATCAACGGAAAACCCGTCTCACATGTCGAACTGGTCGAACTGGTCGAAGAAGTCAAGCCAGCGGTTGCGAGAATTCCCAAGCTGACCACTTTCGAGATCACAACCGCGCTCAGCTTTCTGGCGTTTGCTCGCCGAAAAGTGAATGCGGCGGTAATCGAAGTCGGACTCGGTGGGCGGCTGGACGCAACCAATGTCGTCACGCCCAAGGTCTCGGTCATTACGTCGCTGTCTTACGATCACATGGCAGTGCTGGGAAATACGCTGGCATTGATCGCGGGTGAGAAGGCCGGGATCATCAAGCCGGGCGTGCCGGTTGTATCCGCTCCGCAGAAGGATGAAGCGCTCGAAGTTTTGGAGCGTGTAGCCAGAGAAAAGAATGCGCTGTTTACGTTGGTTGGAAAAGATGTAACTTATAAACCATTGAATCATTCGTTGGATGGGCAGACGTTACAGCTATCAGCTATCGGCGGTCAGCGGTCAGCCTTCAGCCTTCAACCCTTCGACTTAGTTCACCTGTGCCTGCGGCACTGGCGCAGGCAGGGCAAGCCTTCCAACCCTTCGACCAGCTCACCTGTGCCTGCGGCACTGGCGCAGGCAGGGCAAGCTCTTCTAACTTTCAAACTGCCTCTGCTCGGCTTGCATCAAGTGGAAAACGCCGCCATCGCGTACGCGGCGCTAAAAGCAAGCGGACTTGAAATTTCAGACGAAGCCATTCAAAAAGGATTTTCTGAAGTAAAATGGCCCGCCCGCTTTGAAGTCGTGCGGCGCGATCCGCCCGTGATTTTTGATTCGGCGCATAATCAGGATTCGTTCGAGAAATTAACGGGGGCGCTCGAAGATTATTTTCCCGGTCGTCCCGTTTATCTTATCTTCGGCGCCTCGGAGGATAAAAATATTCCCGGCATGTTCGCCGAGATTGCGCCGAAGGTCAAACTCTTGCTCGTGACCAGAGCGGATCATCCGCGCGCCTTGGAGCCGGAAAAAATTCAGGGGTTGGCGCGGCAGGCCAGGCTCCCGAATGAAGCGCTGGCATCCGTTGAAGAGGCATTTATCCGCGCGCTGGAAATGTCCGCAAAAGATGGTAGCATTGTTCTGTCTGCTGGAAGTATGTTCGTGACCGCAGAAGTGATGGCGGCTTGGAATAAATTAACATGATACGTCATTGCGAGGAGGGTTGAGTAGGCGGTGTTCGTCCGCCGTATCGAAACCCAACGAAGCAATCCCCACATTATCGAGGAGATTGCTTCGGGTTTTCAGCCCTCGCAATGACAGAGGAACAGATGAATCAAAACGACTGGAATGAAGAAGACGATAATTTTAATCTGGCGCTTTCGCAGCGTACCGAAGAGTTGTATCGCGTGCCGAATCACGAGGCGAGCGCAGAGGGTTTGATCGAAGCAGTGGTGTTACCGTTGCGCGATCTAGTGGTATTCCCGCGCATGGTCTCGCCGATCTTTGTGGGGCGCGAGGCTTCGTTGTTGGCGGTGCAGGACGCGCAATCAAAAAATCAAACCGTGATCGGGCTTGTGCAGAAAGACCCGGAGATCGAAGATCCAAAGCCCGCGGACTTTTTGACGATTGGGATCGAGATGGCGGTTGGACGTTTGCTCTCGATGCCGGACGGCGCTTCGTCCGCGCTGGTGCAGGGACGCCGCCGCGTTGAGATCGTGGAATTCATCCGCGTCAAGCCGTTCATGAAAGTGCGCGCCCGCGTCATCTTTGAACCGACAACGGCTGACCGTCAAACGCAGGCGCTCATGCGCTCAGTGCTTGACCTGTTCGACCGCTGCGTCCAGCTGGATCGCTCGATCCCCGAAGAGGCACATCTTTTCGCGATGAACATTGCCGAGCCTGGCTGGCTGGCGGACATGATCGCCACTTCGCTTTCACTGAATTACGACGCCAAGCAAAGTTTGCTGACCCTGCTCGATCCGCGCGGACGATTGCGGGCATTGAATAAAATTCTGGCTCAGGAAGTGGACGTGCTCGAACTCGAAGATGAAATCCATTCGCGCGTGCAAAGCGAAGTGGATAAAAGCCAGCGTGAGTTTTATCTGCGCGAACAAATGCGTCAGATCCAAAATGAGTTGGGCGAAGGCGATGTGTTCACGCGCGATGCCAGCGAGTTGAAGAAAAAGATCGAAGCCGCGGCACTGCCTGAGGAAACCAAAGCCGTTGCCATGAAAGAACTCGAACGTCTGAATCAAATGCCGCCAATGGCTCCCGAAGTTGGCATCATCCGATCTTATATTGATTGGATCATTGACCTGCCGTGGAATAAATCTTCGCCGGATAATCTGGATGTCAAACACGCCGCGAAAACTTTGGAGCGCGATCATTATGGTTTGAAGAAAGCCAAAGAGCGCATTCTGGAATATATCGCGGTGCGTTCGCTCAAGCCAAAGAAGGAACGCCAGCCCATTTTGTGTTTTGTCGGACCTCCCGGCACGGGCAAGACTTCACTCGGACGTTCGATTGCCGACGCGTTGGGTCGCAAGTTCGTGCGCGTTTCGCTGGGTGGCATACGCGACGAAGCGGAAATTCGCGGCCATCGCCGCACCTACATCGGCGCGTTGCCCGGACGAATTATCCAGACGATGAAACGCGCCGGGACGGCCAATCCGCTATTTATGCTGGACGAGATCGACAAGCTGTATTCCGATTTTCGCGGCGACCCGGCCTCGGCCATGCTCGAAGTGCTCGACCCCGAACAGAACAATGCCTTCAGCGATCATTATCTCGAACTGCCTTTCGACCTTTCGAAGGTCATGTTCGTAACGACTGCCAATTATCTCGGCTCGATCCCGCCCGCGTTGCTCGACCGCATGGAGATCATCGAATTTCCCGGCTACATCGAAGAGGAAAAACTTGAAATCGCGAATCGTTATTTGATCCCGCGCCAGATCGAAGAGAACGGCATCACCGACATCGGCTTGACCTTTGAAACCGGCGCATTGCAGCGCATCATCCGTGAGTACACGTTTGAAGCGGGCGTCCGCAATCTGGAACGCGAGATCGGACGTATCTCACGCAAGGTGGCGCGTCTCAAGGCCGAAGACAAAAAATATCCGACCACGATCACGGCCGACTTGATCGAAAAGTTTCTCGACCCGCCGCAATATATTCCGCCTGAGATGGAAAAGCATGATGAAGTTGGCGTGGTGCAGTCGCTGGCGTGGACGGAAAACGGCGGCGAGATCATGGCTGTTGAAGTGGCGGTGCTGGAAGGCAAGGGCGGCTTGCAAATGACCGGCCAGTTGGGCGACGTTATGCAAGAGTCCGCGCAAGCCGCGTTAACCTACATCAAATCGCGCGCCGGGACGCTCGGCATCGACATGGAAGTATTCGAGCGCATGGATATTCATCTGCACATGCCGGAAGGCGCCATCCCGAAAGACGGCCCTTCGGCGGGCATCACGATTGCGACCGGCATGATCTCCGCGCTGACGGGGCGGCCCGTATATCGCATCGTTGGCATGACAGGTGAGATCACCCTGCGCGGACGCGTCCTGCCGATTGGCGGTGTGCGCGAAAAAGTTTTGGCCGCCCATCGCGCCGGATTGAAAACCATTTTAATGCCCGAAAAAAATCTCAAAGACCTGCATGATGTTCCCAAAAGCGTGCGCTCGGAGTTGAAGATCGTGCCGGTCACGCACATGGATCAGGTGCTGGATGTGGCGCTCGCGCCCGATCCGGTCATCGAACCGCCGCGTCCGCGCAAGCGAAGTGAAGAGCCGGTTGAGGAAGAAAAAAATTAATTTTGTTTCAGGGTGTGTTCAGTCCATCCCAGGCATTCGAAGATTTAACGCAAAGACGCTGAGCCGCAAAAGAAAAACAAGAATCTTTGCGCCTTCGTGGCTTTGCGTTAAAAATCTCATTGATTTATCTAAAATTGAGAATTGATATGTCGACTCTTTCTGGAAATGTTGTTCTCATTACTGGGGCGTCATCCGGGTTTGGCGAAGACGCGGCGCGTCTATTCGCGAAAGAGGGATGCAAGGTTGTTCTTGCCGCCCGTCGTCTTGACCGTTTGCAGGCATTGGCAAAAGAAATCCAGAAAGAGGGCGGCGAAGCGATTGCCATTCCGGTGGATGTGGTTGATCGCGATGAAATCGAAATGATGGTCCAATCCACAATTGACCATTACGGCCAGATTGATATTCTCTTCAACAACGCGGGCTTTGGGCGTCTCGACTGGCTCGAAAACCTTGACCCCGCACGCGACATCGAAACGCAAATGGATGTCAACTTGTTGGGCTTAGCACAAGTCACGCGCGCTGTGCTTCCACACATGCTGGCGAGAAAATCTGGACATATCATCAACATGTCATCCGTTGCGGGCTGGATCGCCGCACCGCTTTA
>JAKBYW010000093.1:0-6856 GCA_021840275.1 Chloroflexota bacterium
GCCTATCTGTTGGACATTCTGATCGCGGCGCGCAAGGCGCTTCGATTCACCGAGGATATTGCACGCGAGGGGTTTGAAGGAAATGATTTGATTCAGAATGCCGTTTTGTACTCTTTGGAAGTTATTAGGGAAGCGGCCGCCCGCATTTCAAAAGACTTCAAGCAGGCCAACAAACAGATTGAATGGCAGCAAATCGTGGGACTTAAAAACCGCGTCACACATGAATATTTCCGCATTGATCTCGACACAATCTGGGACACGGTTCAAAACGATCTCCCGCGCTTGATTGAACAAATTGAACCGCTCGTTCCGCCTGAAGATAAAGTTTAGTTTTTCCCAACTCTTTCCACGAAACTCACCAAACATTCCATTCCCCGCTCAACCGGCTCAATATCAATATATTCATTCACAGTGTGTGCGCTGCCACCCGTCGAAACGCCCAACACGAGAGACGGATAGCCGCGGCTCAAAGGCACATTTGCATCCGTCGAGCCGGAGGTCAGCGTGGCGCTCAGACCTTGCGCGCGCAAACATTCCTCCGCCAGCAAGACCAGCGGATGATTGACGGCGATCTCGCCCGCCGGTCGCTGGCCGATGATTTCCGTTTCCATCTTTACATCCGGCTTGTTTGCAGATTGGATCAAATTTTCAACCCATTCGATCAATGCATTCAACTCATCCATGCTTTCGGAGCGCATATCCAGATCAAAGATCGCATCCGAAGCCAGCACGTTGACCCCCGTCCCGCCTTTGATGAGTCCGACATTTAACGTCGTGCGCGGATGGACCGGCAAAGTCAGGGCCGTGATCTGCGTGACAAGATGCGCCGCTTCGTGCACCGCTGATGGCTGACCGTAATCCGACCACGAATGCCCGCCTGCCGTTCGCGCCGTGACGCGGTAACGGCGCACGCCAATGGCGCGGTGATAGATGTGTCCGAGTGACATGCCTTCGAGCACAAGATAAGCTGTCACGTCCGCGCCGAAGTGATCCACCACCGCCTTCATCCCGCGTAGATCACCCAATCCCTCTTCACAGACGTTTGCCACGAACCAAATATCAAAAGGCAGTTCGATCTTGCGTTCGCGCAACATCCACAACAGGCCAAACAAAGCCGCAACACTCAATGAGTTATCGCCGATGCCCGGCCCATAAATGCGCCCATCTTCGCGCGTGACGCGCAGGCTCGTGCTTTCCGGGAAGACCGTGTCCATGTGCGCGCTGACAATCAACGGCAACTGCTTCCCGTTTCCCGGCAAACGCGCCAAGACATTATTCACCGAATCAATGTACACATCTCGCATATTCTCTTTGGCAAAAAGATTGCGCAAAAATTCGGCGCGTTTCCCTTCGTGAAAAGTCGGTGCGGGAACCTGTTGGATTTGGATTGCAAGGTCGAGCAGGCGGTTAATGGTGGCGGTCATAGCTTTACGAATTACGTAATACGTACTACGTAATCACACCTCCCTCACCAAATCCTTCAACGCCAGCATCCTCGCCTCAGCCAGCCCCGGCATCACATCCAATGGATAAAATGCGCCGCTGCCCTCGACCTTCAACGAGGCGGAGATATTTCCATACAACCCGGCCTGTAACGGATCATACGTTCTTTTATAGCCCGCCAAAAAGCCGCCGCAAAATGCGTCGCCTGCGCCGGTTGGATCGGCCATGCGCGATGGATAGGCAGGCACTTCCAATCTATGTTTTCCGGGCACATCATAAACCAATTGCCCAAGCCGGCCGCGCTTGACGACCACGATCTCACATCCATACGCGCCGAGCGCGGCAGCCATCTCCCACAAGTCATTCGTCTCACCCCAAAAGAGCGCGCGCAGTTCTTCCTCCGAAGGCAGAAAAGCCGTCAGCCCTGAAAGGATCACGCGCAGGTCGCGAAAAAAGTCCGGGCGCATGTAACCCGGTGACGGGTCGAGGGTGAGCGTGGTCACTGATCCGGCTTTGAACGCGGTAAAAAGTTGATTGTGACTCACAAAATCCATCGGACAAAAATGGACGGTTTGCGCCCGGCGATATTCAATCGGGATATCAATTGGAAGCGGCGCGAGCGCATCAGGCTTTCTCGCGTCTTTCCACGCTTCGGGCGGACCCTGATACCCAAGCAGACTCCTCGGGAAAGTAAGCTCGCGCCGCGCAAACTGCGAAACTGTCGTGCCGTGTGCGATCTCGAAATTTTCGTTGTAAGCGATGAACGAACGCAAATCCAGGCTTTGATGCAAAATCTTGACACCGCTGATGTCCACCCCACACGCTGCGATCTCTTTCAGCCACGAACGCGGGTAATCTTCGCCAACGCGCGCCAGTAGGCCGATTTCTTTTTCCCAAACATTCAACCCGCCTGCCGCATACAACGCGCTACCTCCAGCCACATCAAGCAGGGGTGAGCCAACGGGAGGCAGAATGAATTCGCGCGTGATACGTCCGGCAATGACGAAGGTTGGATCCATTACTTTGTGTCTGAAAATTTACGGCATAAACACACTCGCACCGGCTTCGGCTTGAGTCGGGTTGATCGGCAAAGGGAAGGAGAAATTGCTGTCCTTCCCCTCCACGCTCTCTGCCGAGATGCGTCCACCGTGCATTTCGGTCATGACCTTGGCAACAGAAAGTCCCAGGCCCATGCCGTCATGCCGGTGCGTGAGATGCGACTCGGACTGGAAGAAACGTTCGAAGATACGCGGCAGGTCCTTGCCTGGGATGCCGATGCCGTCATCAGTCACCGAAACTTTGACGTACCCCGGAACGGCCTGGTCGGTCACAAGAATATGCCCGCCATCATTGGTGAACATAATTGAGTTCTTTACAAGATTACTGAGCGCTATGGAAATTTTACTGGCATCAGCCTCAACAAAAAGTTCATCACGGTCCAACTCGGCCCTCAACGTAATATTCCGCCTGGATGCCATGTCTGCAAATGAGCCAACGACTTCTTCGATGAGGCGCGCCACCGAGACCGCTCGTTGGTGGAGACGCGACACGCCGGTTTCATAATTATCCACACTGGAGAGACTTTTGATGATCTCTTTGAGTTTGGACGCATTCTTGATGATCACATCCAACTGATCGCGATATTCATCACCCAACAACTCACGCAGAAAAGTTGCGTGACCGAGGATGAGTCCCAGCGACGTGCGGAGTTCATGCGAAGTGATGGCGATGAAGCCGCTCTTGAGCCGGTCGAGTTCGGATAGCTCTGAAAAGCTGGCTTCCACGCGGCGTTGTAAATTCATATTTTGAATCGCGAGCGCAGCCGGTACGGCCAAAGTCTCTAGAATTGTGATGTCTTCCTCGGTATAATGGGCGCTGGCTTTGTTGACTGCCTCCAGCACGCCCAGCGGCTTACCCCGTACCAGCAATGGAACCGCCAGCAGGGAACTCGTTTCAAAAGCCGCCGCGAAATCCACCGCGCTGAAGTGGCGGGAGTCCGCTTTGGCGTCTGGGATGTGAAGCGGTTTAACGTTGCGATAGACCCAGCCCGCCGCGCTTCCATCCACTGGAACTTTGATGTCGCGCAAGACATCCTGGTGGTACCAGGGCGCAGACAAAAAACGAAGCGTCTCGCTCGTTTCATCGAATTCCAAAATGGAAGCCGCTTCGCTGTCGGTCAGTTCGATGACCGCAGAGATCACAGTTTGCAGGAACGGTTCAAGTTCGAGTGTGGCGCCCAGGGCGCGCGTCACTTCCAGAAGGCGTTCAAAACGAAGCAGTCGTTCGTTGGACATAAGTAACAAAATTATACCCGGTTAGAAGGAGACCAAAAATGGCAAAAAAGAAAGTACGCGTCGCGATCATCGGCGTGGGAAACTGCGCTTCATCACTGGTGCAGGGTGTGCAGTTCTATAAAGACACGGCTGATAATGCGACCGTCCCCGGATTGATGCATGTCAATCTGGCAGGGTATCACGTGCGTGATATTGAATTCACATTGGGCATCGACATCAATGCAACCAAGGTTGGAAAAGACCTTTCGGAGGCGGTCTTCGCCGAACCGAACAATACCTACAAGTTTAGCGATGTACCCAAATTGAACGTACCAGTGGTGCGCGGCATGACGCATGATGGTCTCGGTAAATATCTCACGAACGTGATCAAAAAAGCTCCCGGCCCGACAGCGGACATCGTCAAGCTGCTCAAGGAAACCAAAACCGATGTCGTGGTTTCGTACTTGCCGGTCGGTTCTGAAATGGCGACCAAATGGTATGTCGAGCAGATCATCGAAGCGGGCTGCGCCTTCGTCAACTGTATTCCGGTTTTCATTGCGTCACAGGATTATTGGGCAAAACGTTTCCGCGAAGCCAAACTGCCTGTGCTCGGCGACGATATCAAATCGCAGGTCGGCGCGACGATTTTGCACCGCGCATTGACCAGCCTGTTCGTTGACCGCGGCGTGCGCATTGACCGCACTTATCAACTCAACTTCGGCGGCAACACCGACTTCCTCAACATGCTCGAACGCGAGCGTCTTGAATCCAAAAAGATTTCCAAGACCGGTGCGGTCACCAGCATGATGCCTTACGATATCGGCGCGGACAATGTTCACGTCGGCCCGTCCGATTATGTGCCGTGGTTGAGCGACCGCAAGTGGTGCTACATCCGCATGGAAGGTACGACCTTCGGCGATGTGCCGCTCAACGTCGAAACCAAACTCGAAGTGTGGGACAGCCCCAACTCTGCTGGTGTCGTTATCGACGCGGTGCGCTGCGCCAAGATCGCCCTCGACCGCGGGCTGAGCGGCCCGATCGTTGGGCCATCGTCTTACTTCTTCAAGACCCCGCCCAAGCAATTCCGCGATAACATCTGCCGCGACATGGTCGAGGCCTACATCAAAGGCGAATCGAACGAGTAGTCAGTGATCGGTATTCAGTGATCAGTGTTCAGTGATCAGTTGGGGACGTTTGCATCGAGCAAGCGTCCCCAAAGTTTTTCAGGTAGAATTCATTTTATGATTCGACAAAAACATCCGCTTCTTTCCGCCCCTTCGACAACGCTCAGGGCAAGCCTGATTCTGGCTGCCGTTTTATTAAGCGCCTGCCAGTCCAAGCCTGCTCCCGTTGACCCAAACGCCGCGATGACGCAAGCGGTTGGCACTGCCTTCGCATCCATCCAACAGACAAAAGCCGCGGCCTTCACCCCCATGCCAGCAGACACGCCCACTCCCGCCCCCACTGCCGCCCGCACTCCGCCCGCATTGCCGTCAACTTTCGTGGCGAGTTCACTCAATCCGCTTGACGCGCCGCATACGTACATTCAAGATCAATGCCAGTATCTCAAAGATAAATGGACTTCCACCAATTCCGCACCGGGCACAATTGTGATGGTGGTCATGTTCCACGGTATTACCAAAGATAAAGTTATCGCTGCCAATGCGATCAACGTGAATGATTTCGACCAACTGATGAATGACATACATGACATGGGCTTTCAAGCCATCACTACGCAGCAACTGACTGACTTCATGTACAACAATGCGAAGATCCCAGAGCGCTCGGTTTTACTTGTAGTGGATGACCGCAAATACGCATCATATTTCAACGATCACTTCCGCCCTTATTACGAGAAGTGGGGTTGGCCCGTGGTCAATGGCTGGATCAGCGCCTTTGGCGGACAGGACCCTGTTTTAAAAGAAAATGTTGCTCTTTCTGCTGAAGGCTGGGTGGATACCCAAGCTCATGGCGTTGTCCACAACATCCCCATGAGCGATAGTTCAACAGACCAATTCATTACCGGAGAATTACAAGGCTCGATCACAAACATACAGAAGTACTTCAACAAAACGCCAATTGCTATTATCTGGCCTGGCGGCGGATTCGGAGTTCGCCCCGTACAATTTGCACGGCAGTTCGGTTATAAGCTCGGCTTCACCATCAACCCGCGCGGGCCGCTAATGTTCAACTGGGTGCCATTGGCCGATCAGACAGATCCCGGTCATCCGGATCGACTCGCCGAGGGGCCGGTGAACGATCCGCTGATGGTGCTGCCACGCTACTGGGATACAGACGCCAGTTCCCATCTCGACGAGGTGCGCGTGATCGGCAACCAGGCCACGGCCTACGCCCAACAAAACAAAGCCACTGAATTGGAATATTATGACATCATGTGTAAATCAACACTTGGGCCGATCCCGTAAAAAATGTCAACCCAAGCAGAATGCTCAAAGCTTTTCTCGTTCATCTTTTCGCACGCTATTCAAGGTTGACCATGACTGACTCCTGCGTCTTTTGCAAAATCGCCAATAACGAAATCCAATCCAACATTGTTTATCGCGACGAACAAGTGACTGCTTTCCGAGACCTTCATGCGGTCGCGCCGACGCATATCCTGATCGTGCCGAACAAGCACATCGAATCGGTCAACCAGCTAAAGTCTGAGGATGAGGTCTGGGTGGGACACATGTTCACGGTGGCCAAGCAAATCGCCGTCGAAGAAGGCATCGCCGACAACGGATTCCGCATCATCACCAACACCGGCCCGGATGGCGGTCAGACCGTTTTCCACATGCACTTACATTTGATCGGGGGGCAAAGAATGAAGCATCCGATGGGTTAAACAACGCAGGGGGTTGTCTAAAAAGGGGAGCAACATTGGGCAAGAATAGGCAGGAGACGACAAGCGATAAGAAACTCCATCATCGCAGCAAATACTTTCCGCACCGCTGCCTTCATCGTCTTGCCCCGGGAATGGTTATCGTGTGGAAGTCAGGTTTATTCCTACCGCCGATCCGCATAAATCCAATGTTTTCCCGGAGCGCTTTTTCGATCTTCCGCGATGAATAGATCTTCTGGGTGTAGGCATACACGATCACTTTCAACATCATCCTCGGATGATAACTGCTGGTCCCGCC
>JAKBYW010000094.1:0-6825 GCA_021840275.1 Chloroflexota bacterium
GCGAATCAATCAACGTTTTGTGGAAACACCCTATGGATTCATCTGGGGTGGGTATGTCCAGCCCACACGGAATCAACCCAATGTTCCAGTCGCCGCGTTGCCGCAGACCAGCCTGGGACCAGGAATGTGGGTCGAGGTTACAGTTCCTTATGTTGATCTCGTTCTGGATAATCCGCCTGCACGTGCGCCCTGGTTGCAATATGTAGCTTCCATCAACCTGCCGGCGCGCTTTTACTATAGCCAAATCGTTTGGGCCGACCAAATACGCACCGATGAAAAAGGCCAAGTCTGGTATCGTCTCAACGAGAAGTACGGTTCTGGCGATTTGTTCTGGGCCCCTGCCCAAGCCTTTCGTCCGCTAACCACGGAAGAATTGTCTCCTATCAGCCCTGAGGTGGACCCCGCACAAAAAAGCATTGTTGTCAGAATCTGGGATCAAACTCTTTCCTGCTTTGAAGGGGATAGAGAAGTTCACTTTGCACGCATTTCGAGTGGCGCGTTATATGATGCCTGGGGTAACCGCGTGGATGCCTGGGAAACACCCATCGGCGAATTCCCTATTTGGCGCAAGGCAGTCTCATTGCCGTTAAGCGGAGGCAGTGCTGCAGCGGGCTGGAGCCTGCCCGCAGATGGCTGGGTCACATTCTTTGTGGGCTCAGGTGTCGCGATCCATTCCACATACTGGCACAACAATTATGGTGAGCCATCTTCGCGCGGTTGTGTTAATGCCAGCCCTGAGGACGCGAAATGGGTCTTTCGCTGGAGCCAGCCAGTCGTTTCGTATGATCCGGGCGATGTGACGATCGGAATGCCAGGCGGCACAAAAGTTAAGGTTCTGAAAGAGCCATGAAAGTTGTGAGAAGTGCAGGTTGGGGCGGGAATGCGTAAGCAGCACTCAAAGGATCTTTCGGTGGATGATATACGTTATCTGATACTGGAGAAACATCGGGTGTTGCGCAAAAATCGACTGGAACGTTTCCGCCAGACGGGACAAGTCATACCCATCGTCATCGATTCAGGCAAGAATATTTGTGTTGGGCAACTGGCAGGAACAACCAGAAATATAAGAAGTATCCGTCGTATTTGGTTGGACAACTTCCTGCTTGTCACGGAATTCCTTGCCATCATCGGTCTTATCGGCATGATGGCAAGTGGCTTGCTAACGTTGAGTTCTTTAAATCGAAGTGTGGCAGCCGCTCTCAGACAGCCCACTCTTGAACCCACACCTATCATCCGGGAAGTCGTGTTGCCGGAGGGTCACATACCACCAAATAGTCCTGGCGGAGCGAGACCCAATGAAGCCGAGATTCCGGAAAATCTGCGCCCGTTCATGCAGTCTATCGCTAATATTCCCATCCCCACTCCGGGAAGCCAACAGGCGATCCGGATTCAGATTCCAGCGATCAATGTGGACGCCCCCGTTGTACAAGGCGATGGATGGGAGCAGCTCAAGAAGGGCGTTGCTCAACATGTTGGAACACCGAACCCGGGTGAGAACGGTAATGTGGTCCTGTCAGGACATAATGATGTCTTTGGAGAAGTTTTCCGCGATCTGGATCGACTCAGTCCCGGGGATATTGTCATCTTATATACCAGCCGCAGGCAATATACTTATGTCATCATTGGCACGCAGCTGGTTGCTCCAACGGCCGTGGAGGTTATGGCGCCTACACTCGACCCCACTGTAACGTTAATTTCATGCCATCCCTATCTCGTGGATATTCACCGTATCGTTGTGTCGGCTATCCTGCAAAATCCTTAGAAAGCAAAGTGTATCTATTTTCACCTTTCACCACCAGCAAAATGATATATCTCAATTGATGCCAATGACCACTAACACTCAAACCAAAACAAAACAAGTATGGCTTGAACGCCCCGTTCATCCAGATTTACCTGCTGTGACGATCGAGGTTGTTATTTTTGCCATCATTTTATTCGCGGCAGTTATCACCCGTTTTTACGATCTTGGCACGCGCGTAATGAGTCACGACGAGAGTCTTCATACATATTTCTCGTGGCTGCTCTATAAAGGTAATGGCTACCAACACACGCCGATGATGCACGGCCCACTACAATTCCATTTAATTGCACTGAGCTACTTTCTGTTCGGCGCCAGCGATTTTACAGCTCGTATTCCTGTCGTGCTTTTCAGCCTTGCGAGTATTTACATGGTCTGGTACTGGCGACGCTATTTAGGCAAGACGGCCGCTCTCATAGCTGGCTTGTTAATGGTTGTCTCGCCCTATATGCTCTTCTATGGACGTTACGTTCGGAATGAATCCTATGTGGGCTTTACGGGCCTGATCATGCTTTATGCGGTTTTGAGGCACCTCGAAAGCGGAGGGCGCAAGTACCTATATCTGTTAACCATTGCATTATTGATTCACTTTCTTGCGAAAGAGACTGCCTTCATCTATGCAGCGCAACTTCTGATCTTTCTTGCGATCTATTTCATCGCTCGAGTTTCCCGCCGCGTTTGGGCGGACGGTTTCTCATATCGTGCATTCATTATTTCATTGGCTATTGGAATCGTATTGATTGGGATCGGAACATGGGTTGGATTCGCGAATCGTGGAGTCGCGGCATTGAGCGGGACGGAAGTTGCATCGCCTGCCAATCCATCTGCAACCGCTTCACCACTGGAACCGATTGCGGGGGCGGGGTTACCGACGGTTTTTCTACTACTGGGAGGATTGGCTGCCATTGGAGCCTCGGCCTTTTTCCTCTTTCGAGGCTATACCTGGACAGGCATCAAATCCGAACGCTCCTTCGAGATGCTCATCCTTGTCAGTACCTTTATTCTGCCGATGTTGATTCCGTTTCCCATCAAGTTCCTCGAAGGTTGGTTGAATACAAAAATACCAACGACCGCACCTGAACTACAGGCGTTGACCTCCCACGACATGCTAATAATTGGTATTTTTCTAATAGCTGCCTTTGCTCTTTCCATTGCAATCGGCATGCTATGGGATAAAAAAGATTGGTGGAAACTTGGGCTGACATTCTGGGTCCCTTATACGGTTTTCTACACCACTATCTTCACTAATAGTGCCGGCTTTTTCACCGGCGTAATCGGTTCACTTGGATACTGGCTGGTTCAACAAGGTGTCCAACGCGGTAGCCAACCCTGGTATTACTACATCCTTGTCCAGATACCGATTTATGAATTTCTTCCCCTCCTGGGTTCGATCCTTGCATTGATTATTGGATTGCGATATTGGAAATCTTTACTCGCACGTACAGAATCAAGCTTGGATGACCAAACCGAAACTGATACATCAACGAAAAATAACTTTTTGAATATGTTCGGCCTTTTATTATGGTGGGTTGTTACCAGTATCGTAGCATTGAGCATTGCCGGTGAAAAAATGCCATGGCTAACTTATCACATTGCCTGGCCAATGATTCTGTTGGCGGGCTGGGGTCTCGGTCAACTTATCGATTCAACAGACTGGGAAGGTCTTCGCCAACGCAAGGCTCCGCTCGTGTTGGGTGTCACCTTCGTTTTCCTTACTAGCTTTTCAGCCTGCTTGATCGCCGTGCTCGGTCCCAATCCGCCGTTCCAGGGAAAAGACCTCCAACAATTACAGTCAACCACCGCCTTCCTGCTTCCAGCCATTGCCGCGATAGCCAGCGCGGGCGGATTGGTTTATCTGATGCGAGTATGGGAAGGCAATCAAGTAGCGCGCGCCTTCACGCTGACCTTCTTTGCGTTGATGGCCGTGTTGACTGTACGCACAGCTTTCCGCGCATCATACATCACGTACGATCAAGCCACAGAATATCTTGTCTACGCCCACGGTGCGACTGGTATCAAGGATGTGATTAATCAAGCTACAGAAATATCCAAGCGGACGACAGGCGGCATGGGAGTCAATCTGGCATACGATGCCAGCGCGCCCGACACTGGCGTTTCATGGCCGTTCGTCTGGTATCTGCGCGATTTCACCAATCAACATTCCTTCGATCAGCCCACGCGCTCGTTACGCGATTCAACCATCGTGATTGTCGATTCGAAAAACTTCGACAAGATCGAGCAGGCTTTGGGTCCGGGCTATTATCGCATCGACTACATTCGCATGTGGTGGCCCAATCAGGATTACTTTGGTCTCGTCAATGATCGCCAGCCTCTTCCCTTTGATGATAATTATTCCTGCAAAGGCGTGCTCGGCTTCCTTAAACTTTTCAAAACAAAAGATTTCTCACGTATCTGCTCTGCGATTTTAGACCCCAGAATACGCGGCGGAATCATAAATATCTGGCTCAATCGCGATTACACTGCTTACGCCGCCGCAACCGGACACGCCGATCTAACTCTTGCTGCCTGGCAGCCATCTGACCAGATGCGCATGTACATTAAGAAAGATGTTGCGCAACAGATTTGGAAATATGGCGCTTTGCCAACTCAGCAGACTTCGGATGTTGACCCGTATCAAGGCAAGACAGTTACTTTAAACGCCGACCAAATCATTGACTCAACCAAACTGCCGTCACCGATGAATGCGCCGCGCTCGCTGGCCTTTGCCGCGGACGGGACTTTCTACGTAGCCGACTCGCGTAATCACCGCATCCTTCATCTGGACCCGAACGGGACTCTGATCAAACAGTGGGGTTCACCAACTGGCAACGATCCCAACAACCCGGTAACCAATCCGCCGCCATCGACATTCAACGAACCTTGGGGCGTGGCTGTCGGACCGGATGGCTCGGTTTATGTAACCGACACATGGAATCATCGTGTTCAAAAATTTACATCAGACGGACAGTTCGTCAAAACGTGGGGCACGTTTGGCCAGGGCACACAAACGGATACTTTCTACGGGCCGCGCGGAATTGCCGTCGACGCTCAGGGACGAGTCTACGTTGTCGATACCGGGAACAAGCGCATCGTTGTGTTTGATGCGAACGGGACTTACGTCACGCAATTCGGTTCGCAAGGTCTCCAGCCCGGTCAATTCGATGAACCGGTTGGCATCACCGTCGATTCAAATGGCGTGGTCTATGTTGCAGATACATGGAATCAGCGCATTCAAACTTTCCAGCCATCTGCAGATGGTTCGACATTCACGCCGCTCAAGCAATGGGATGTGGCCGCATGGTACGGTCAATCGCTCGATAATAAACCTTTCATCGCAGTTGATAATAAAGGCCATGTTTTCATTACCGACCCGGACGGTTATCGCGTGATCGAATACACAACAGATGGAACATTGATCCAAACCTGGGGCGATTTCGGCAACACACCCACCACCTTTGGTATTGCTGCTGGAGTTGCAGTAGACAAGGATGGAAAGATCTGGGTCACGGACGCGGGCAATAACCGCATCATGAAATTTACACTTCCATAATGTTGTTTGCATCAATCAATATGGAGCGCCTGCAGTTGTCCTGATGACAGGAATAACAATATTAAAAATCACACGGACGGTATGAATCCGTCCGTGTGATTTTTTGGTAGAAAATCTTATGGTCCCCAATTTGATAATACGTGGATTACTAGATCAGGAGTCTTTGGGTCATTGGTCTTGAGATGCACTGCATAATCATGCGGACCATCCATGCCGGGATGCATCATGAACACACTGGAATCAACCGTTGTGCTTTCGCCGGGTTTGAGAGCCATCGAACCGATGGTCAGTTCGGGAGGTCAGCATCCCTCCAAAACTTCAACGGACGGCTTCTCTTTGAATCGCAAGATGCCATCACCATTGTTGGTGACTTTGATCGTGAAGGTTTTATTGTTGCCAAACGGGACATAGCCATAGTCGATTTTCTGCGGGTCAACGGCAATCGCGGGCGTTCCGCCACCGCTCCCTCCGCCTTGATTGGCAAACAGAAATACCGCGGCAATGATCAAAATGCCGCCGAACACAACAAACACCCAGGGAAAACTCTTCTTTTGCCTTTTATTTCTTTTGCTCATTGAGCCTCCTTATCCTTGATATTCAAACTGGAATGAATACAAATATGCAATCAAATCCCAGATTTGTTCCTGTGTAAAAATGGATCCCCAGGATGGCATTCCGGTTCCCATACCGCCGCGCAGGATTTTTCCCTGTAGTAGTGCGGGGCTAGCGCCGAGCATTCGTGTCGGGTCGGTAAAGTTTGCAGGAGTTTGCCTGACCATGTTGGCGTCACCGGCCATGTTTTGCTTTGATGTTTCTCCTGCCGCGGCAAGTTTTTCTGAAAAGACTCCATTGCCCGCGCCGCTTTCGCCGTGACAGGCTGCGCAATTTTGAGCGAAAAGTTTTTGTCCATTCGCAAGCGCATCGGGAGAAGTATTTGATTTCCAGATATATGCAACTACATCCCAACGCTGTGATTCTGAAAGCGACGTATTGTTCAGTTGAGCAAATGCTTGATAGGGTGAATGCGTCTGATAGTAATCAGGGGGTTGGGAAGTTGGGACATTAGCTGAAAATTGTTGGCCCTTGAATGCTGAGGGTTTTTGAGCGGGAACAAGGGGAGAGTCATGCGGCGCGTCAATGTCGAGACCGAGAGAAACATAGAGTGGCGCGGGAGCAGGCTTAGGGTCCGAAGATGAGCCGCTGACTTCAATCGTGCCGCGCATCCGCCAGTGATTGAGTCCGCACCAACGTGTGCAGAAAAATGTATAAATCCCAGGCTTGTCAAAGGTCAAAGTGAGATCGGTCACTTTGCCGGGCATAACATCCACGCCTTGCATTTCCATTTGACCGACAGCAAAACCATGCACCACATCGTCAGATGTAAGATGCAAAGTTAATGGCTCGCCTGCATTCGCATGAATGACATCGGGACTCCATCCGCCGCTTTCAGAGACTTTGGCATGGATCAGCGGTGTGT
>JAKBYW010000095.1:0-6766 GCA_021840275.1 Chloroflexota bacterium
TGTCGCTCGGGCAGAAGCTCAACATCCCCAGCAACCCCCAGAACCCGACAGGCGAATCCACGCCGACGCCGGCGCCGTTCCCTGTTCAACAAATCGCATGTTATCCAACCTCCGACCGCGGCATGTGGTGCTTCGTGCTGGCGCATAATGATTCGAATGACTTCATGGAAAATATCACTGCACAGGTTTCGCTGACATCGGACGGAAAAACGATCTCAAGCCAGACGGCTTTGCTTCCGCTGAACATCCTGCCGCCGAATTCATCCATGCCATTGACCGTTTACTTTGCGCCCGATGTGCCTCCAGATGCGAAGCCGCAGGCGCAAATCTTAACGGGCATCCGCTTGTTGCCCGGCGATGAACGCTATCTGCCAGCCACTTTGCAGAATACATTGGCCCAGGTGGATTGGTCCGGGCTGAGCGCACAAGTCAGCGGACAGGTGGTATTGCCAGCCGATGCAAAAGCCGCCAGGTTGATCTGGGTGGCGGCGACGGCTTACGATGAAGCGGGACGCGTGGTCGGTGTGCGCAGATGGGAATCAAGCGCGGGATTGTCGGCAGGCGGCAGTCTGCCGTTTGCGTTTATGGTTTCGAGCGTGGCGGGGAAAATTACGAGAGTTGATTTTGCTGTTGAGGCGAGGCCATGATAAAAACAAGGATGAAGAGGGAAGGATGAAGGATGAATAAAAAGACCAAGGCTTGTGTCCTCGGTCTATAGTCCATGGTCTATCGTCTAAAATCTACTTTCCTTCAATCCACATGTAACGTTCGAGCGAAATATCGATCGGGGTCAGGACAAAGCCCTTTATGTATGGCTTGACCAGTGTGTACGAAAGTGAATGCGTTGTGAACAACACAGGCGCATCATTGACAATGGTTTGCTCGGCCTGTTGATACATTTGGATGCGCCTGGTCACATCCTGTTCGACGCGGGCCGCTTCGAGCAGCTTATCAAGCTCGGGGTTGGAGTAGCCGCCGTTGTTCTGTTCGGAGCCGGTGTGGAACAATACATCGGCAAAGTTCTCGGGGTCGGGATAATCGGCGCACCAGCCGCCAGCGAAGAGTTGACCGTGATGACCGGAGAAGACCTGATCGTAATAATGATCGGACTCAATATTCTCGACTGTGATGGTCACGCCCAGATACTGTTTCCACATTTGCGCCATGGCCGCGATGCTCGGATCGAGGCTGGAGCCAAATCCCATGGAAGTGTAAACGATGGAGGGCAAGCCGGAGGGGCCTCCATATTTGGATTCGGCCAATAATTGGCGCGCTTGTGCCGGGTCGAAGGGCAGACCTTTTAGTCCGACGTTGAAGCCGGGCAGTCCGGGCGGGTATGGCCCGATGGAGGGCAGGGCGTGTCCGAGCATGACCACATCGATGTATTTCTGGCGGTCGAAGGCCATCGTAAACGCCTGCCGCACTTTGACATCGTCGAAGGGAGGCCGCGTGGTATCGAAAGTCACGTAGTCGGTGCAAAGATCGACGCCGGTGTGGAGCTCGCTGTGAAGCGACTCGGTGGGGTCGAGGAAGCGGTCAACGGAATACAAGGATACGCCGGTCATGTCGATGTCGCCGGTTTCGTACAGGTCGGTGCCCACGCCGCTGAATAACTTCACCACTACGTATGGCACGCCCGGCCTGCCAAGATAGAAATCGTTGAAGGCTGTATACGTAATTTGTTCATTGCTCTTCCACTCGGTCAATTTGTATGGCCCCGTTCCGTTTGGATGGTGGACCCAATCGGAGCCGGACTCAACGTTGGCCTTGTCGACAACGAAGGCGGTGGGATAGGTGAGCTTGAGCAGGAAGTATGGCTTGGGCGCGTCGATCGTGACTTGGAGCGTGTGGTCGTCCAAAGCTTTCAGCCCGCTGATGGTTTGAGCCTGCCCGCTGCGCATCTCTTTGACGCCGAGGATGTCGCCGAGATAAGTGAGCACGGTATCCGATTGTGTCTTTGGGTCGGCAGCGCGCTGCCAGGAGTAGATCACATCCTGCGCGGTGACGGGGCGTCCATCGTGAAACTTCGCGTTGGTGCGCAGATGGAACGTGTAGACGGTGTGGTCTGCGTTGACGTCCCAGTTGCCGGCCAGGTCGGGGATGAGATTGAGGTGCGGGTCGAAGGCGACCAGTCCGCTGAAGGCGAGCTTGTCGCCGCTGCCATGTGTGGTGGCCGGATCGTAGTCGCGCAGGTTGGTGCTCTCGCCTCCTTCGAGAACGAGAGCTTGATTGAGCGGCACTTGTGATGGCTGCGCGGCTGAGACGTCCCCTGCGGCAAGGGTGATGATGAGCAGCAGGGCGAGGAGGGGAAGGGCGATCCGGCGTTGAAGTGGGAGATTGCTTCGTCGGGGAGAGTGCCCTCCTCGCAATGACAGATTGGTTTTCATCACTTGCCTCCTTTGCGGTTTTGCATGGCGGCCATGACGGCGATGCCAATAACGCCGAACAATAGAAGCAGGACGCAGCACAGACCCAGCAGGAATAGGGTCAGGGAGAGCGGCGGACCACTATTGGAGGTTGTACTGGATGGCGCGGGCGTTGGGAAGTTGAAGGGTGTGGGTGTGATCGCCAGCGGCGCACCGGACACGGGGACGATGGTCGGGACAAAGGTGGGGCTTGGGACAGCCGTGGGTTGGGCGTTCGTGCGCGGGGCGGCTCCGAGGCTTTTTCTCCAGGCGTCCTCCAGACCGTCCACGTTGAAGCCGTAGGTGGAGGTGAGCGCTTCATCAATGGTGTGGCCGTCACGCAGGGACATGAGCAGGGTCGTCATCTTGGGCTGTCCATAAGTCTGGAGCAGATAATTGACGAGGCTGTCAGACTCGGCATACGAAAGGGTGGCCTTGCCTGCTTCGGCTGAGAAGGCGCCACTGATCGAGCGGACGGTGAGAAGAGTGTTGTCTTTGACAGCCTGATCGAGTTGCGCCTGTGAAGCGGAGTCCAGCGGCCCTTCACTGTAGACGGCCAGTCCTTCATTCAACCATTGCGGCACGCCGCCGAGACAAGTAAAGGTCAAGTGTCCAACCAGAACATGAGTCAATTCATGGATGACCACGTTGCGGTCGTATTGCGCGTCGGAGCCGGAGAGGCCGACGATGATGATGTTGAAGTCGGGGAAGGCCTGCCCGCCGAGCCAGGATGGTTCGTAGAGCACGGCCGCTTGCAGGTCCGAATAGGTTGCGAAGATGTACACATCCATGCTTCCATCGGGCTTCAAGCCGGCCTGTTGCAGGTTGCGCGCAAGGCTGGTCTTAGCGGCATCCATCAAGTCCTGCGCCTTGGCCTGTCCAATATCATAATAGTGCAGACGCAGGTTTGTGTCTGTGAGGGTCTGCCAGTTGTGTGTGCTGTCGAGCCAGGTGACGGTCTGCTGGTCGCTGACGGTTTCCTTGCCGGTCTCATCGGTGACGCGCCAGTGCCACCAGATCTGCGCGCCGGGCGGCATGGAGCCGGACTGGTGCATGTCCCATTTCCAGTCCACGCTGACGGAGGTGCCGGGTGTGAACTGCGGGTAGGCCTTGGCAATGACCGTACCGCAGGTCTCCTGCTGGTCGCCATATTCAAGCACGACCGAGGTGATCTTTGCGGCCCCTGTGATATCGGCATGGAAGCTGATGGCGTTGGGGAAGTCGAGCGTGGCCGTGTCGCTGCTTATGTCCGCGGCGGGGGAGGCGGATACGATGCGAAGCGGAACGAAGGCAACGGCAAGCAATATCAGAAATGTGATGATCCTCTTTTGCATGGTGAATGTTCCTTTTTGGACTTCCACGTAAGTATAGCATGATGAATTTGGTTGAAAAAGGAGTTTTCATCACGGGGATCGTGAGTCACAGAGTTTTATGCGGGATGGAATGCGAAGCAATATCTATTGAGAAGCCCGCCTGTGCCTGCCTGCCCTGATGCCAGGCCAGGGCGGCCAGGTGCAGACGGGACAATGAGGAATTTTCACTCTCCTTTGCCGCCTGCCAATGACAGGAATGCTATTGCGACCACGTCCACGATCAGCCAGACGAACTAGGGGGTGAAACCTGGAAAGGTCATAAAGTTGACGATCGTCACGTTGACCAGGTCACCGGCGTCCGTTCGTGTATTACGATTGGATAAACTGTCATTCTCGTGGATCTTATGCTTTCTCCAAGTTTATATCCACCGGCATTTGATCCCAAGTTTTACCGTCCAGCAATCTGCCAGCCTTTTTCTTTTGAACGCCTCCCCATTGTTTGAAGAAGAAAGGCACTTTGGCTTTTAGACATTGGTCACGAACACCGACCACCCACTCCCTCTCAAGCGGACGCGCTCCAGGCCCAGACTCGCCGCCAACGATAACCCAGTTAATTCCTTTCAAGTTCATCTTTGATATTGGCCCAAGAAGCGGCTCGACTGAAAGAAATTTTATCTGTGCGCCTGTTTTTCGCAGGTGATCAATTCTAAAAGTGTAGTCTGCATTCTCAACGCTGACGCCCATCCAGATATTATCAGTCCATTCAAGATGGGGGCTGAGTTCCATCAACCTGTCGGAGCGTTTTGTCAAAACCTGGAATTGGTGCCAGTGTGCGCGCTTCATCACATCAAAGACACGTTGGATAAAACTCAAAGGCACATCTTTGTGGAATAAGTCGCTCATTGAATTGACAAAGATAACTTGCGGAGTTTTCCATTCCAATGGTTTTTCAATTACGTGCTCGTGCATGGTCAATTTGAAACCGTTGACATAATTCGCCTGTCCCATTGCTTTAAGCCGTTTTGCCATGCGTTCCGCATAGCAATGCTTACAGCCGGGACTAATCTTATTACAACCAGTAAGCGGATTCCAAGTGGATTCTGTCCACTCTATCCGAGATTGAGCCATTCTCTCCTCCGAGAGATAAACCAAGGCTATAACACTTTGAGCAGACTTTGTACGCGTCGCACGCGGGATTCATCCCCGTGCAGTGACAAAATCACTATTGACTATCCCACTCACGCTGACATGGTTCATCATTAATCAGCCCTTTTGCAGCATGGGCGACCCGCTTTGGGGACAATCCCACCTCATCTTATTCATCTACCAATATTTTCACAGCCTTTTTCACAAACTCTGGCAGCGGCGCGTGACTCTGTTGTGCCTGTTGTTTCAGTTTTTCGTAAACCTGAATTTCATCTTTTTCCCAAACTATGTCCGCTCTTCTAATTTCGTGCAAAGAAATGTGGAGGTAATTCTCAGGGTTTGCCCAATAACACTTCAAACAAACATTCGGGGATTTCTCATTCAACCAATTTTCACAGTGTTCACATGACCACGACTTAGCGCGATTGCATGAGCCGCAGACCAACATGAAATGTTCGGGATTCAATTCTTCTTGTGTATCGCCCGCGACTTCATACGGTATGCGATGGTCAACTTGCAGGTAACGGGCTTCAAACCTGCCTGAACAAATCGCGCATTTGCCATTCTCTTTTTCGTAAAGAGCATCCTTGAAATTCTTTGGAAAAGTTTGCCTGCCTTGCAATCTGCCCTTGCGGACTTGAGTCAGATCACCAAAACGATAAGCGGCAATTGAGCACCCTTCTGAATCCTTGACTCGAAACGTTTCCAACGGAATCCCCGATTCGCGCACATCCCGCGCCGCTCGTGGCGGGTGGTTATAGCCGTATTTCTTTTCTAGTTCTTCTGTGGTGATAAATCCGTGAGCAAGGATATGCTCGATCACTATACGAGCGCGTTTGTTTGAGATTTGTTGAAGCAGTCGCTTTATTTCCTTATTCTGCTTTGATGTCTTAGCCATTGAATATCCCTCGGAGATTTAGAACTCAAAAAGAACAGGCTGGCGATTGACTTTCTTTTCGAGAATGTGAATTGGCTCGATCCCCAGTTGTTCGACCAGGTTTCTGGATAGATAAACAGATTCAAATGTGATGTCATCTCTACCGAGCAAGGTCGCTTGCGTGGAACGCCCCGCGTCCACTTCGAGACGAACCATGCCAAGTTCTTCCGGCAAACTTTGGCCGTAGGATTTTTTCCCCGTCCGCCCATCGTAACTGAGAATAAACGGCACGTTTCGCTGATTGAGTTTTTTCAATTCCCGCATGAATTCGTCAAAATCAATCCCGCTAAAATAGCGAGGGTCGCCCGTTGCGCACACGCCTTGATATGGCGGATCCATGTAAACAAGGTCGGTAGGTTTGGCGAGTACAAGTATTTCTTTGTAATCCTGGCTGGTCGCAATCGTTTTTCCAGATAACAGTTTTGAAACAAACAAAATATCATCCGTCATTTGTTGCGGGTTGCGTCCCAGACGACGATTATCCGGGCTTTGATTGAACTCGCCGTAAGCGTTATAACGCACGGATGCCTTCACACAACGTGCCAGCAGATATAACAGGAAATCAGGCCGCTTCGTTTTGTTGAACTCGTCCCGCACAAAATCGTAATATTTTCTCTCGTTCCCCTGCTGTTCCAGCCAGAGATATTTGTATTGCTCGGAAATTTTCTTTGGGTGATTAATGATTTCATCCCATAGAGCAATCAATGGTTGATTTACATCATTGATATGAAAACGAGATGCTTTCTTACGAAATGCCGCCGCAATCGAGATCGCTGCCGATCCTGCAAAAGGCTCGAACAACGTATCAACATCCTGCGGGAAAAATGGCAGGATGTATTTCGCAAGATTTCGTTTACTGCCTTGATAGGGGATGGGATGAGGAACTTTCATTGGTTGCTTCCTGTAAAACGATTATACCTCTCCAAATCTGTTATGTCTTACCGTTACCCCTCTCCCTCACGCGG
>JAKBYW010000096.1:0-4753 GCA_021840275.1 Chloroflexota bacterium
AAACCCATGTCCGCTAAATAAAAACTATCAGTTTGTAAGAAATGTTTTGGCGGCCGCGGTAAAACCTGATGGAACTGTATCTCTTAATAATGGACATGCGGTGCTAATTTATGATAAGCGAAATCCAGCCTTTCAAAATAATGGGGATGGGCTGATTGCTTACCTGGAAGTACAAGAGGCCTTGCAAGAACCAACGATGTTACGAAAATGCAGTTGGCAACGTATTGTCCAGTACATGAGAGAAAAAGATGTATTGTCTTGGCTAACAAAGCATCTGACTCTAAAGTATGGGTTGTAACTGCTGCTGAACGAAGCCTCGAGCAAGAAATGGGGATTTGCCCTACTGACACTAATTCAAACCGTTATATAAAAATCAGAGCGCAGAGAAAATTCTCTGCGCTCTCGCTTTGTTTACGCTGCCTGCTTCTTCAGCATCTCCAAATGATGTTTACGGAACTTGGACACCTTCGGCGCGACCACGGCCTGACAATAGGGCTGGTTGGGATTGTTTGCGAAATATTCCTGGTGATAATCTTCAGCCACGTAGAATTTATCGAAGAGAGTCACTTCGGTCACGATGGGCTTGTCCCAGATCTTCTGCGCGTTCAACTCGTTGATGAGATCGGTGGCGACTTTCTTCTGCTCATCGCTTCGATAAAAAATGGCCGAGCGGTATTGCGTGCCAACGTCCGCGCCTTGGCGGTTGAGCGTGGTCGGGTCGTGGATGGCAAAGAAGACATTCAAAATATCTTTGTATGGAATAACCTGCGGATCGAATTTGACCTGTATCACTTCCGCGTGACCAGTCATGCCGGTGCAGACTTCGCGATAAGATGGATTGGCTTTCGTTCCGCCTGCATAACCGGACTCGACAGATTGTACGCCTTTGACATCATCGAAAACAGCTTCCAAACACCAAAAGCATCCCCCGGCCAGTGTTGCGGTTTCAAATTGGTTGCTCATGATAGAGTCTCCTTCCAAAGTAAGCTTATCGTTTCGTGCTTATAGGACGCAGCGTGAGCGGGAAATCTTCTTAAGAAAAGATTACAAAATAAAAAGACCCTAAAGGTCTGACAGACCTTTAGGGTCTTGCTTCTAATTTATATCGTTGGTTCCGGAGTTTTCTCTGTGACTTGATTTCTCACCAAAGCCACTTCTCCATCCGCGTTGACGCTCACAAGAATGGAATCGCCATCGACGAATTCGCCGGACAGCAATTTATCGGAAAGCGGATCTTCAACGCGTTGTTGAATGATGCGGCGCAGCGGGCGCGCTCCAAACTCTGAGTCGTAGCCTTGATCCGCGATCAGCGCCAGCGCTTCGGGAGTCGCTGTCAGCGTGAGATTATGTTCTTTGAGGCGCTCCGCCACCTTGTCGAGTTCGAGGCGCACGATCTGTTGAATGTCCTCCTTGTTTAGCGAGCGGAAGATGACGACACCGTCCACACGGTTGATGAACTCCGGTCGGAAGGCGCGCTTCAGAGATTCGTTCAACTTCTTGCGCATGTCCTCATACGTGAGTCTTTCCGTGGTGACCTCATCGCGCTTTAATTGGAAGCCGAGCGAAGTTTGATTCTTGATCATGTCCGCGCCGATGTTGGAGGTCATCACGATGATGGCGTTGCGGAAATCTACCTTGCGTCCCTTCGCGTCAGAGAGATGGCCCTCTTCCATGATCTGCAACAACATGTTGTGGACTTCAGGATGAGCCTTCTCGATCTCGTCGAAAACAACTATCGAATACGGGCGGCGGCGCAAGGCCTCGGTGAGTTGACCGGCTTCTTCGTAGCCGACATATCCGGGAGGCGCACCAACCAAACGTGAAGCGGTGTGGCGTTCCATGAACTCGGACATATCGAGTTGGATGGCGGCTTCTTCACTGCCGAACATAAATTTGGCGAGAGTCTTTGTCAACTCGGTCTTGCCGACGCCGGTGGGCCCGAGGAACATGAACGAACCGATCGGGCGCTTCGGGTCTTTCAACCCGGCGCGGGCGCGGCGCACGGCGCGCGAGATGGCGATGATCGCATCTTCCTGGCCGATGATGCCCTTGCGAAGCTCGTCTTCCATCTTGAGCAGTCGTTGCGATTCTTCCTCGGCCAATTGCATGAGCGGCACACCGGTCCACATTGAAACCACTTCGGCGATGTCTTCGGCAGAAACAACGGGACTGTTGGCGCGATCCCAACCGGAGCGCAGGCGTTCGATCTGTTCGCCGAGATCGGTCTCGCGCTCTACCCATTCCTTCAATTCATCGGCATTGCCTTCTTCCTGTGCGAGCGAACGGTTCTGGCGCGCGTTCTTCAATTGACCGAATAAATCCTTGGCGTGTTTCGCGGCGGGACTTTTGTACATGCGGACACGCGACGAAGACTCGTCGATCAGGTCGATGGCTTTATCTGGCAGGAATCTTTCCGTGACATAACGGGACGAAAGGTGGACCGCCGCTTCGAGGGCTTCATCTGAAATCACGAGATGATGATGCTCCTCGTACGCGGAGCGAATGCCTTTGAGAATTTGTATCGTTTCTTCTTCGGACGGCTCGTCCACCTGGACGGGTTGGAAGCGGCGTTCGAGGGCGGCGTCGGTTTCGATGTGCTTGCGATATTCGTCGAGCGTGGTCGCGCCGATGACTTGCAATTCGCCGCGCGAAAGGGCGGGCTTGAGAATGTTCGCGGCATCAACGGACGAACCAGCGGCTCCCGCTCCGACCAGCATGTGGACTTCATCAATAAACAGGATCGAACCCGATTGCTTCAACTCATCAATGACGCGTTTGAGTCTTTCCTCGAATTGTCCGCGATACATCGTGCCAGCCACGAGTGAGCCGACATCCAACTGAAGCACGCGCTTGTTCATCAGCGGCGCGGGGACATCGCCGTCCACGATTCTTTGAGCGAGGCCCTCGACGATGGCGGTTTTGCCGACGCCGGGTTCGCCGATCAATGCAGGATTATTTTTTGTGCGGCGCGCCAGAATTTGAATGACGCGTTCGATCTCCATCTGTCGGCCAATGACCGGGTCGAGTTTCTTTTCTTCGGCCTTTGACGTTAAGTCGCTGGCGAGTTGGTCAACGAGCGGAGTCTTGGGATTCTTGTCTCCAGCGTTGGGTCGGCCTGGTTGTGGGCCAGCCGCTGTGGGCGTGGACGAAGAAGCGGACTCGTTGAGCACGCGGCGCGTCTGCCTGCGCACCTGGTCGGCGGTAACGCCGAGTCTGCGCAGGACTTCCATGGCAGTGCCTTCCACGCGCACCAGACCGAGCAGGATGTGTTCTGTACCAATATAATGATGACCGAGGCGGCGCGCCTCGTCCACAGCGTATTCGAGGACTTGTTGGGTGTCCGGCGCCAGTTCGATCTTGACGTTGGTGTGATGGCTTTCGACGCTGACGCGTTGGATGATCTCGCGCACGCGGTTGGATTCCAACCCGAGTTCGCGCAGGACGCGGCTTGCCACGCCGCCTTCTTCTCCCATAAGTCCAAGAAGCAGGTGTTCGGTGCCAATGCTGTTTTGCTGGGCGCGTTCGGCTTCCTGATGCGCCAAACTGAGTACCCTTCGTGCTCGCTGGGTAAAACGTTCCATTCCAGCCATAAAATGAATTCTCCTTGACCCATTGAAAGTGGATTGGGTCAGGGAGAATTCTACCAAAAAGGGCGGGGAGTTTGTGTAGGAGAAAGATTAGAGTTTGGGAAACGTGTCAGGTATCAAGTTTCAGGTATCAGGTTGAGCATGACACTTGGACTACGTGACACTTGACACCTTTTTACCGATTATCTCCATCGCCTTTGATCTTGCCGCGTGCCTGACGATCAAGCAATTTGGCAAGGTTATATTCGGCGATTTCGTCGAGGGACAAATTTAATTCCGTGGAAACCTGTGCCAGATACCATAACACGTCGCCGAGCTCGGCTTTGAGGGCCTTACGCGTTTCATCGCTGATAAGGCCGTCCTTGTCGCGGAAGACCTTTTTGATCTTGCCTGCGACTTCGCCCGCCTCGTTGATGAGTCCGAGCGTGGGATAGATGACGCCGTGCCCGATGGCGGGATATTTGGCGGTGGCACGCGATTTGGTTTGGTAGTCGGTGAAGTTCATGTTGTTTCCTAATAGATAAATGGGATTAAGATTTTTGTCCGTTTCTTGTATTCTGTCCATTCCTTGCCAAATCTTTCTTTCAACGCCGACTCTTCGCGGCGGGCGCGGCCTGCAAATGATATCAATGAAGAAATAAATAGGATAAAAACCGCCCAGACCGGATAGAGCAGGGTCAAACCGAAAAAGAGAACCCACGCGCCAAAATACATTGGATGACGGACGAAGGCATAGGGTCCGTTTTGGATGAGTTGGTGGTCACCCAACAATTTTACTTGCAGACTGGTGCTGACGCCCCAATATTTGCCGAGCGCGCGACGCGCCCAAAGTGCAAAGGTCAAACCGGCGAGATACAAAACCAATCCGATCACGCCGAGGGTGAGTGCCGCGTTAGGCGGTACTTGAAACAATGGAATCCAACCGTAGTAAAAGAACGGAATACAAAGCGCCAGGCCAAGGATAATCATCGCAACCTGAGTCCAAAGCGGCCATTTGCGTCCTGCGCGCTCAGGCAATAACGTGACGGCTTGTCCTTTGCGGAGGGCAGCGAACCAATCCGCCAGAGTGAGGACAAAACTTACATAGATCAACGTAACAATGACGATGCTCGCCGCGATCCAATCAAAAAATGGACATGATGACTCCTTTGTCATGAAGATCGGAA
>JAKBYW010000096.1:4763-6747 GCA_021840275.1 Chloroflexota bacterium
TGAAAGAGCGTCAACCATTAAATGATTTGTTCAATTCTCTCCAAAACTCATCTCTCTTGCCCGGCACGAAGAGGAGACTATACAAACACTGCTGGTGAGACTTTGAATCTCGTGGCTAAAATACGAATCTGGCGGACATTCAATTCACGCTTGTCGTTCAGTATCTCTGAAATGACCCCCTGTGAGCCTATTTCGGGCAAATCGGATTGAGTCATTCCATGCTCATCCATGAGGAAGCGTAATACGTCCGCTCCCGTGGATGCTGGCATCGGGAAGTGTTGCTCTTCATAAGCATGGATGAGTGTGCTGAGCGTGTCCAGTAAACTGTAGAGTGGGTGCTTTTCATTTGTCCCAACCTCGTCGAGTATTTCATTCATTCGCTTAACAGCCGCTTTATACTCGCGCTCGTTGCGAATGATGAGCAGAGGAGCGATATTTGTCCAGGATGTTTGAAGCTGGTCGTTTGCAAGTGTCATTTCTTCCAATCTCCTCGATCATATTCTGGGTGCGTCAGAACATGTCGAATATAAACTTTGCTGCGATTAAAGTGGATCGAGACAATCAAGCGATATTTATTCCCGCTGATGTTGAAAACGATCCAGTCTTGTACTTTGTCCGCGGAGGGAAAAACGGCTCGCAACTCAGCAAAACTGTGAAAATCGGTCTTTTCCATAACTTTGAACCATCTTGCAAAGCTTGTCTGACTGTCAGGATGTTTTTGCCAGAACTGAATCAGGGCTTTGCGAGAGATGATATGCACATCGTCAGTTTATCTCAAGTTGAGATGTTTTGCAATCCCCCAATTTTCGCTTTTTATCGAAATTGCTTTGCCAATCCTTTCCAGAACCCATCCCTCTCACCCGGCACGAATGGACTATAAAGTGTAAGTCGGTCTGCGATTCTATCGTAGCGCTTTTTCAAACCGGGAGCTAATTTTTCCGGCGAAGTGACGAGACAGAATTCGTTCAGCATTTCATCCGTGATGAGCATCGGCATTTTGGCCCATTCGCCTTTCGCGGCGTGTGCCGATAATTTTTCGGCGGTCTCGCCCCAGCCGTGGAAGTCCATGACGGCGCGGTAGGAGGGAGTCGACGCGTAGAAAGATAATTGGGCGCGCGCAAAGTTTTCATCTTCGGGCGAAGTCGCCACAAAAGCCGTGACCGAAACCATCACATCTTCCCGTTTGCGGTTTGTCTTCTTAGCACCTTCTTCAATCGCAGGTAACATGACCTCGCCCAAATATCTCGGACTGTTGAACGGGTGCGCGTGGAATCCCTCGCACAATTCGCCAGCCAGTTTGGCGAGGCCCGTGTTCACGCCAGCGATATAAATGGGAATTGACCTCACCCCCAGTCCCTCTCCTAAAGAAGAGGGGGGCAGTGGCCCCGGATTAAAGAACGGCGACATCAACGTGATCTTGTAATATTCGCCGCGATAATTCAATTTCGTGCCGTTCTGCCAGCAATCCCACAAAGCGCGCATGGCAAGGATTTGCTCGCGCAATTTTCCCGTCACGGACTCGGGCCACTGCATCCCGAATCTCCGCTCGATGTGCGCCTTGACCTGCGTGCCGAGTCCCAGAATAAACCGTCCGCCGGATTGCGCGGCCAGGTCCCAGGCGGTGTAGGCAATCGTCGCGGGCGAACGCGCGAATGAGACCGCGATGGCGGTGCCGAAATTTAGTTTCGATGTGTGCTCTGCAATCAGTGTGCATGGAAGAAACGGGTCGTGTTGAGTCTCTTGAGTCCACAGCGCATCGAAGCCGATTTCCTCGGCGGCCTTCGCAATCGCGGGAACATCTTTCAATTGAATGGGAGGAAGTGCGGCATCGAATTTCATAATGGTCTCCAAGTCAAAAAAGTCTAACAGGTCTTACGGGTCAAAAAATCTCACAAGTCGGACGTGTCAGACCAGTCAGACTTGCAAGACTATTCAGACAATAAATAAGCCATGATCCAATTGGTTGTTGCGACCAGCGCGTCAG
>JAKBYW010000097.1:0-6691 GCA_021840275.1 Chloroflexota bacterium
TCACGTCGTGATTTTTGTTTTAATTTTCGACACCAGGAACTCACAGGAAAACTTGTGCGTACTTCGTATTGCTTTGTGTTTAATCCGCATTGTATCCTGTAAAAGAGTTACTTGGGCTGGGCCATTACGAGCACATTCCATGTTCCGCGCTGGCAGGTATCGTCGTGTTGATTTTTTACGTCCAGCGCAATCGTCACCGACCCTGCGCCGATACGCGGCAAACCTTTGGTTTCAGTGACAGTTAATTCAACATGCAGTGTGTCGCCGATGAAAATCGGTTTGACGAACTTCCACTCGCTGATCTCGCGGAAAGCCATGACCGTACCTTCGAGAATCCCCGTCCGCATGGCGAGGCCCGAAGCGATGGACAAACCCAAAAGGCCGTGTGCAACGCGCTGGCCGAACGGAGTGGACTTGCTGAACTCCGCGTCGGTGTGGATCTGGTTAGAGTCGCCGGAGACCCCGGCAAAAGTCATAATGTCACTTTCGGCGACGGTGCGTCCCACCGTCATGATCTTTTGTCCTACGCTGAATTCTTCGAAATAAAGTCCGGCCATGGTTGGTCTCCTCGTCTTTTAGTCTGCTTGTCTTCCGGTCTGGTCAACGACTAGTGGACTACCTGACTAGAAGACTAACAAATTATACCCTTTGACCTCTTGTCCATCTAACCGTACAATAGACCCATGCGCGATTGGAATCTTTACGCTTCGAGTACTTCGCAAGCGGGCGACCCGCTCTCTCTGACCATCGCGGCGGATGTGCGCTTGTGCAAGCCTGATTATGTCAACGACCACATCTGGGAGCTCGAGATCGGCTCCGGCGAACCCGCTGCTCTGGCCGCCCGCACCACCTATGGACTGCGCGCTCGCTCGATGCGCCTCTTTTATCGCTTCGGTGAATCGGGCAAAAGCATAACAAGCCCCGCTGAATTTCACGCCGCCCCACGCCTGCGCCGTTTTTATCCAAACTTTCTTCTATTAAATTTTTCTCCATTTGAAGGCTTGGAAATCAGTGCTGAGTATTGGATTCCCGAATCACACGTTATTGCGGGACGATTGACGATCTCGAACCGCACGACCTTCGCCCGCACGATCAACCTCGAACTATGCGGCGCGTTGACTCCCCTCGACGGCCAATCCATCTCAAACACCCAGCAGCAGATGGTCAACGTTCTTGCCGGACAAACGGGCGGGCTTGCGCCCGTTCTGTTTATGACTGGCGGACCGAGCGCCGGGCCTGGGCCGCATCCGTCGCTGGCGCTCGATCTTCAGTTTGATCCCGGCCAGTCCCCCTCCATCCCCTGGACTCTGGCCAGTGAAGCCTCCGCCGAAATATCATTTGAATTGGCGCGGCGTATAAGCGCACGTCCGTGGGATGCGGAGCGGGCGCGCATCGAAATGATGGACGCGAGTCAAACGCTTGATATTCAAACCGGCGATGCCGATTGGGACGCGGCTCTAGCTTTCAGCCAAAGAGCCGCGTTGAGTTTATTCTTCCCTGCCAGCCAACAATTACCCAATTCGTCTTTTGTGGAATTGCGCCAGCCCGACAGCGGATATTCCCACCGAGGCGACGGCCACGATTATCCGCCATCCTGGAACGGGCAGTCTGCGCTTGAGACTTATTATCTCTCCAGCTTGATTCCCGTCGAACGATCTCTTACGCGCGGCCTGCTTGAAAATTATTTGAGCGTTCAAACGGAAGACGGTTCGATAGACGGCAAGCCCGGCCTCGCCGGTCAACGCGCAAAGTTTCTGGCCGCCCCCATGCTCGCAGGAATGGCATGGAAATATTATCAGGATACACAAGACGAGGGCTTCATCGCAGAAGTCTTTCCCAAATTGCTGGCCTTTTTCTGGAGTTGGTTCTCGCCCGATCACGACCGCGACCGTGACGGCATCCCCACATGGGAGCATATCTTACAAACCGGCTTCGATGACAATCCGCTTTTCGACGTGTGGCATCCATGGTCGCAGGGCATCGACATCTCCGTCATCCACGACCCTGCGCTGGAGGCCATGCTTTATAAAGAAGCCGCATCCTTGATCCGGATGGCCGAAAAACTTGGGCGCGCCAGCGAATTAACCCTGCTGTACACACAAGCCGCTGCGCTGCGCTCATCCGTCGAAACAAGCTGGAACGCGCGCTTGGCGTTGTATTCCTATCGTGACCGGGTCACCAAACAAAGCCAGCCCGGCAAAGTCATTGCCAAACATAAAGGCAATGGCAACATGCGACCGAAGGCCGAGTTCGAGGCGCCGGTGCGCTTGTTGATCGAGGTGCAAACCAAAGGTCCCGCGGCGAAGCGGCCGGTAGTCGAGATCGGCGAATTGCCCAGCAAAGTCAAAGGTGAGTCTGAGATCATCGAAGCCTCGCAATTCCAATGGCGAAGCGGCGGACTGGTCGCAACCAGCCAGAAGGTTTATTCCAGGATCGGACGCATCAGCGTCAAAGGCCTCGAAGATAAAGACAAACTTATTGTTCACACGGTGGACACAACCAGCGAAGATATCACGCTCTTCACGCCGCTGTGGGCGCGCATCCCCGAGCGCCAACGCGCGCAAGTGATGATCGGACGCTCCCTGCTGGACGCGGACAGATTCGACCGGCCTTACGGAATCCCGGCGCTCTCGTTCGTGCCGGACCAGAAAGCAGATACCGTTTCGATGAGCGTTCACCTGCCCTGGAATCAACTGGTCGGCGAGGGATTGCTGGCTTACGATTTTCGCAATGAAGCCGCGCGCCTGACGGTGCATCTGATGAACGCTGTCATCCAAAATCTCAAGCAAAGCCGCGCCTTCCATCAACGTTATCACGCCGAGACCGGCAGCGGCATCGGCGAACGCGGCGCGTTAAGCGGCCTCGCGCCGGTTGGACTTTTTCTGCAAACACTGGGCGTGACGATTCTTTCATCCACGCGCGTACGGCTGGAAGGCAGGAATCCGTTTGTATGGCCGGTGACGATTCAATACAAAGGCTTGAAGGTAATCCGGGGACTCGATAAAACAGAGATCATCTTTGCGAACGGCAAATCCGTCTCGGTGACCGACACGGCTCCATTGGTGGTATCTGCTGATTAATCGTGGTATTCTTTGATTGAAATGTTAATGGAGACGCAGATGACCACTCCCATCCACCTTTTAATATTGACTGTTGTACAAGAGCAGGACCTGGACGCGGCCACGCGCGCGCTTGAATCTTTGGGCACGCCGGCAGTTTATCTCTCGAGCGCAGGCGGTTTCTTAGGACGACGCAATGCCACGTTGTTGGTCGGCCTGCCCGAAGGCCGCGAGGAAGAAACGTTGGCGGCCTTGCGCCAATCGTGCCGTCAGCGCGTGGAATATTTGACCATGCCGCTCGAAGGCTCGCCCATGCCGATGCCCACGCCCATCCCAGTGACAGTGGGCGGTGCAATCGTGTTCGCCTTGCCTGTCGAAAGATTCGAAGAAATATAAAAGGCAGTGGCACAGTATCGCTGTGCCACTGCTAAACACGAGGAGTACATCCATGAAGATGATCATCGTGATCGTTAAAGATACTGAAGCAGACGCTCTCACACGCGCCCTGATCGGCGCGGAATACCGAGTCACTCGCATCGCTTCTACCAGTGGCTTTTTAAGAAGCGGCGTAGACACTCTTTTGATCGGCGTCAAGGATGAGCGAGTCGATTCAGCCATTGCGCTGGTGCGCGAGACGGTAACCGCCAGCGAGTCCGGAGAGAAGCGGGCGACGCTGTTTGTCGTCCCCATCCAAAGATTTGAGCAGATATAAGTGAGAAATCTTATGGGCGCCGGATGCCAGCCTTGCCAGCGTGGCCTTCGCACCTATTCAGGATGTCCATGATGGCGGTCAGGCAGAAAATTTTTATCCCGAATTTTTATCCCAATGGACGTCCGAATGCGGCGCGAATCCGCCATGCTCATATTTTGAAGCGGAGGCCGTAACAATCAGAACGCAGGGGCTGCCTATTCCCTTTTTGGACAGCCTCCCTATATATTTAACGCCCTTGCCATACCATTCTCTCTCGGCTATACTCTTTGCGGATAATTCGGAGAAAAAAATTCCCCATGGCAAAACAAAGAATTATATTGGTAGACGATCACGAAGTGGTTCGTTTGGGCTTGAAGTCGCTGCTCGAACGCCATCCCCAATTTGACGTCGTGGGAGAGGCGGGCTCGGCGCGTGAAGCCATCGAGCAGACTGCGTTGCTTAAACCCGAAGTCGTCGTGATGGATATTCGGTTGCCCGGCACTTCGGGCATCGAGGCCTGCGAAGAGATCGTCAACAGATTTCCCGGCACAAAAGTCATCATGCTGACTTCGTATGCCGAGGATGAAATGCTCTTCTCGGCCATTCGCGCCGGAGCTTCGGGCTATATCCTGAAACAGATCGGAAGCGACGATCTCATCAAAGCGCTGGAAGCCGTCAGCCGCGGCGAAGCGCTTTTGGATCCGGCCGTGACCCAGCGTGTTTTTCAGGAAGTCCGCCGCGCGGTCAAGGAAGAGGAAGCGTCAGCTTTTGTCCATCTTAGCCAGCAGGAAAAGCACGTCCTTCTCCTGGTCTCGGAAGGCAAGACCAATCGTGAGATCGCGAAAAATCTTTTCCTCGGCGAAGGTACGGTCCGCAACTATGTCTCGAGCATTCTCTCGAAACTGGGCGTAAACAACCGCGCCGAAGCTGCAGCGTATGCTGTCGAACATAATTTGCGGGAGTATATTTCGACATAATCTTTTGCCTTCCAGACATCATCCCATTCCGGCTGACCTATGCAGTCATCTCCACAATTAACTGATGGCGTTGTCACTGTGCGCCCGCTTCGCGCCGACGATGTATCTTCCATGTACGAAGCCGTGTGCGAATCGCTTGCGGATCTCAAGCCCTGGATGTCGTGGGCGCACGATCATTATGAGCGCAAGGAAACACGCGATTGGATCACCGTTGCGCAGGCCCACTGGGCAGACGGCTCTTACTACGGCTTCGCCATCACCGATGCGCACCGCCATATTTTTCTTGGCGGTTGCAATCTCAGCCACATTCACCCTTCTTATCATTTCTGCAACCTCAGCTACTGGGTCCGCACCACGCAACGCGGACACGGCTTCGCCGGACGCGCCGCGCGGCTGGCAGCCCGCTTCGCATTTGAACGGGTCGGTCTGATCCGCGCCGAGATAGTCATCTCAACCGGAAACATCGCCAGCCAACGCGTGGCGGATAAGATCGGCGCGCATCGCGAGGGAATTCTGCTTAACCGGATGGTAAGTCGCAACGAGGTCCGCGACGCGGTCATGTATTCGCTTCTTCCCTCCGACTTTGGTAGGGCGTGAACCTACCACTTTGGGCTGGCTCCCCGTTTATAATCGGGGACACACCCTATGAAGATTCTGCTCCTCAACCAGGCCTTTGTCTCCCCCGATGAGCCGGGACATACCCGTCACTTTGAAATGGGACAATATCTCAAGCAGCATGGACACGAATTGGTGATCGTGGCCAGCGACATGAATTACCAGACCGGCCAGCGCACGGTGGAACAGCGCGGTTCGCGCGTGGAGCGAAACCTGGATGGCGTGCATGTCATCCGGTCATATATTTTTCCAGCCTTACATCGCAATTATTTCTGGCGCATCATTTCCTTTATCAGTTTTATGTTCAGTTCCATCTGGACATCGTTGCAGGTAAAAGATGCTGACTTGATCATGGGCACCACGCCGCCCATCTTCCAGGCTTTGTCCGCCTGGTTCGTGGCTTTCCTGCGCCGCAAACCTTTCCTGCTCGAAGTGCGTGACTTGTGGCCGGAGTTCGGCATCAGCATGGGCGTGCTGAAAAATCCCATTTTGATTTTTCTGGCGCGCTGGTTGGAATCGTTTTTGTATGCGCGTGCCGCGCATATTCTCGTCAACTCGCCTGCCTACGTTGATTATCTTTATGGCAAGGGAGTCCGCAAGGAAAAAGTCACATACATCCCGTACGGCACAGACGTGAACATGTTCACGCCGGATGCGGACGGTTCACACGTCCGCGAAAAATTTGGCTTGCAGAATAAATTTGTCGTGCTCTACGCCGGGGCGCTTGGACAGGCCAACGACATTTATACAATCCTGCGCGCCGCGGAACGATTATGCGGCGAAGAAAAGATCCGTTTCGTTTTGTTCGGCGACGGTAAAGAACGGACTAAACTGCAGACCGAAGCTGAACACAAGAAACTATCGAATGTTGTTTTTGCCGGTGTGTGTCCTAAAAAAGAAATGCCGAATGTTCTGGCCGCCTCGGATGTTTGCCTCGCCATTCTTCAGGATATTCCAATGTTTCGCACAACGTACCCGAATAAAGTCTTTGATTACATGGCAGCGGGACGCGCCACCGTGCTGGTCATTGACGGAGTGATTCGCAACGTCATCGAAGAATCGGGAGGCGGGGTTTTTGTTCGTCCCGGAAACGATGAACAACTCGCGCAGGCGATTCTCGGATTGGCAAATGATCCTCAGCGCCTTAAACAGATGGGACTATCGGCGCGGAATTATCTGGTGAAGAACCTCGACCGCCGCGACAAACTCGCTGAGACCTTGAAATTTCTCCAGAGTCTGGTTACATCGAAGTGATGAATCTTTGTTCGTGCAATTAAGGCAGATCCGCAGTGTCGCAAAGAAAAAGCCTTTAACCTTGGCGTCTTGACGGCCTGCCTGTACGCGCGACA
>JAKBYW010000098.1:0-6685 GCA_021840275.1 Chloroflexota bacterium
ACAGGGGGAGGTTATGTTTCGCGGACGCGCAGCTCGTAATCTGGCGCCGCGTGCGCCGCATGAATCCTGGGAGCATTTCACCGAATGTCCGCACGAGGATTTGCGCGAGCCGGGACGCGTCCATCTCGACCCGCTTGGGAATCTGCACATCTGTCAGGGACTGGTCATCGGGAATGTCTTTGAAAAACCGTTGAAGGAAATCTGTGAAAGTTACAACGCGGACGCGCACCCGATCTGTGGGCCGTTGCTGGCAGGCGGCCCGGCTGATCTGGTCACTGAATATAACCTGCCGCACCGGGCAACGTATGCCGATGCCTGTCATTTGTGTTACGAGATGCGCCTGGCCCTGCGAGAAAAGTTTCCGAAAATTCTTACGCCGGATCAAATGTATGGGGTCGAGTTGGCTTAATGAAAAGAGACCGTCGTCTTCGAGAGGGCGGTCACTTACTTTAATCGCTAAACATTACGGTGACGATTTCGTGGCCCCGAGCCTCGAGCGCCACAATTCCATCGGGTGTTGATTTCAACGACCCGATTTTTTGTTCAGCCAGATCGACGCGTTCAACTTTCTTGAATTTGCGCCAGGGCTTGATGTTGACCTGCGTCGGTTCATCTGAAAAATTGACGCCGCGCACCAACCAACCGCTTCCATCTTCTGATTCTTTCATGGCGTTGATGGCAAACGTAGACGGCGAGATTTCGACAAATGAACCTGAGGCTGGCAATTGACCCTCATGCACATTCGTGCTCACGCCTCGCATCGGGACCTCGAACTGGTACGCCAATTCGAACGCGTTTTTCCAATCTGACGCGTGCGGAATGATGGCATAGTCAAATGTCCATGTGCCGGGCATCTGTGCAGCGGGCGTCTCGAGGAACGGACCAGCGTGTCCGTTGCGGGCCGGAAAGTCATCGCGCGAGAGCCAGCCAACGCAACGCAAAAGTGTGAGAGCAATTTCGCTCCCCTCAACCTTGCGAAGGTTGTGAACCTTCGCAAGATTCAACACTTCCACTTCGGGCAGGCCGTGATTTGCGATCATCAATCCGCGTTTGCCGTCGCTCACATCCGTGAAAGCGCGTTGGGGTTTTTCGGGACGCGGTTCTTCAATCCATGTTGAGTCGAAAGACGGCAATCCGATCTTGCGGTTGACGATTTCAAAGTGGCCATCATAATCTGCTGAGTCCGTAACGAACGGCGCGGGGAAGTGGACGCGCAGGCGATGGTCTCTGGCGCGGTTATCCACTTTGGTCTGAATGTCCACTCGAGGGACGCCGGGCACGAGCATGATGCGGGTTGTGATTGGCACGGAAACAAGATCTTTAGATCTTGCTTTACGATCAGGTGTAAGTTCGGTTGGGACGCGAAGTTCGAGATCGAGTTCAATGATTTGCACAACAGAGCCGCGGGTCACGCGAGCGCCGGTTAAACGGCCAACCGTTTGCGAGTCCGAAAGAGGCGGGCAGAAATTGTATTCATCGCCGCAGTCGCCGCCATCCACGAAACGATTGAGTCCGGTGTAGCGCGAACCGTCGCGCTTATCGGTGATGGTCAATGTGCCATCGTTTATTGCTTCGACGCTGA
The DNA here is from genome assembly GCA_021840275.1 of Chloroflexota bacterium. Lineage (GTDB taxonomy): Bacteria > Chloroflexota > Anaerolineae > Anaerolineales > Villigracilaceae > Fen-1038. The sequence continues at coordinate 1,583 of JAKBYW010000098.1, forward strand.
AGAAATCGTTCTCGATGATGTAGGGCGGACGGCTGGATGGTCGCGTTAAGCGACCGATAAGTTTTTGGACGAGGAGCGTTGATGCAAGTGGCGCAAGGAATCGCATGAGCGGCGTAATGTGAACGGGCGCTGGAATGCTTTCCTTGCCGCGTACGCTGAAAGCGCGCCAGCCGAATGCAGGAATATTTTTTGCGGCGAAAAGAATATTGGCCGACTCGGGCGAATGGGCAAAGATGTGAAAGATTTCAACATCCGGGTCTTCGAGGTAACTCTGTAAAGCTTTTGAGCCATCGTCCCATGCTTTGAGATTCGGACTACCCGTTTCGGACATAATGGCTTCGAGATGAACTATGTGATCGCTTTGTTTGAAGCGGAGATCTTGCACGACAAGGTTGCCTGCGCGGCCTTCATGTACCATGGCGAGCAATCCGCCCAATTCGTCGCGCCGCACACTGACGTTGAGAAGTTCGCTGGTCTTGCCGCTGGCGGATTGATATGGAATGATGTTTCCGCCTTCATCAAGGATGTCGAAATCCTGAAAGCCGTCAGGCAAGGAAAGGCTGAGAGAGACAAGGTCGGTGCGCGGGGTGTTCGTCGGGTTGAAGACAATGATCGCCGATTGACCGTGGACGGTGGAGCCTTCGATCACACTCAGGGCAGGCTGTAGACGGCCTACGGTCAATGGTCTGCTGTCGGTTTGAATGGACGCGGCCAATACTTCCAGACTCTGCTGAGTGATTTCTTCGCCGATTTGCACGACCTGATCGAAGCGTGATTTCATTTCTTCATGCACTTGATCAATCGAACAGCCGCAGATGGAATCGTGCGGGTGACATTCCATGAGCAGGCGCCATGTGTTTCTCAGAATTTGGGCGGGTTCTTTAATTAGCTGGAAAGTTTGTAAGTTTGAATGTTTAAACGTTTCAACCTGCAAACTCGCGAACGTTGAAAATGGCTCCGCCCACTTTTCGAGCAAAGTCTCGCAGGCTTGATTGCGTTGCTTGATCCACATGCGCGTGGATAAGACTCCTGGCAGGAGATGTGAATGTTTGGATGACCGGAACTCTCCTGTGTAGACCGGCAGGTGGATTTGTTCCTTCGCAATTTGAGCTTTGACCGCTTTGACATAAGCCGGCAAAGTAGAATGAATGACCTTTGTGCCTCGCAGGGCGGCGTTGGAATATGCGATTGCTTTGGATGTGTGGTGCGACGGCTCCATGTGGTCGGTGCCGAACATGATAAGTTGATCGGAAACTTCGGAATAATGCGCGAGCGAGTCTGCGGCGCGGATGAGTTGCGCGGCAAACTCGGACGGGATGTTGGCAGGCAGGCCCGCGCCGTTGCTGTATGAATCGCGCTGATAAGCCATCAGCACGCGCGAGCCGTCCGGCGCGTCCCACCAGAATTCGGCGGGCTGGTCGTCGGGTCCGCGCCAGAGCGAGATGGTATCCATGCCGAAGCCGCGGATGAGTTGCGGCATTTGCCCGAAGTGGCCGAACGAATCGGGCATGTATCCGATCATCATCTTTGGCCCGAACTTGCGCGCGGTGCGCTCGCCCTCGAGCAGGTTGCGGATGTGCGCTTCGGGACTGACCAAAAACATATCGGGCAGAATATGCCAGGGTCCGATCAGGATGCGGCCCTTGCGGATGTGGTCGCGCAGAATCTTTTCGTTGTCGGGCCGCATCAAAAGATAATCATCCAGAATGATCGTCTGACCATCGAGCATGAAGAATTTGAAGTTCCTGTCCTGCTCGAGCAGGTCAAGCAGGGCATCCACAAGATGAACAAGCCGCAATCGAAACTGCTGGAAGGCGCGATACCATTCACGGTCCCAATGGGTGTGCGATACAACGTGAAGAGTTCTCATCAAGGCTCCAATAAATTGGCAAGGATTTCTTCCCAATGCGGGAAGATCAACAAGTGTGCTTCGTCTTTGCAAATATGCAGTTGGCTGTTAGGGATTTTATCAGCAAGATATTTTGCCATTTGAATTGGCGTGGTGCGATCCGCTGTGCCATGCCAGAGATGAACAGGTGCGCGAATTTCTTCAAGCGGGATATTCCATGAACGCGTCAGTAAGCGCGCTTCCCACGCGTGACCTTTCGTCCCGTCCCGAAATGCTTCCACGACGCTGGCATAGCAGACTTCACGAACTGAATCAACTTTCCAAAGTTCCGCATCTGCGCGCGGACGTGAAGCGGCGTCGCGTTCCATGATCTTTTCTGGCCGCTGACGGCCTTCCCGGTAAAAAGCCCAGATGGCGAATCGCCACAAAGTCCACGGCATGACGCGCCCAACTCGAAAGCCGATGCGATTTAATCCATCCATGTGTTCCAGGGCTTCAGGCGAATCAATTGGCCCTGCACCGCAAATCAATGCCGCAGATGTGACGCGTTCTGGCAACGCGTACGCGCAAGCCGCAGCGTACGGCCCTCCGCCGGAATGACCAGCAACTGCAAATTTATCAATACCGAGATGATCCGCGAGTTGAATAACATCTTTCGGCCAATCTAAAATTGTGCGGCCAAAGAAGAAAGACGAAAGACCGTAACCAGGACGATCAACCGTGATGAGTCTCGCGCCCATTTTTGTTGTGATTTCATCGTCTGGACGAAACACGCGCGATCCAGGCATTCCGTGAAAAAGAAATATGGGTTTGCCGCGCAAGTCGCCGTATTCGGCGCAGGCGAGAATGCGGTTATTGTTGAGTTCGATTTGCATCAGCCCTCACCCGGCCTCTCCCAATCTTGGGAGAGGGGATTCGCCCTCAAGTCGGCAGGCTTCCAAAATTGATTTGAGCACGAACTCGATATCTTTTTCAATTTGTTCGTTTCTAAAACGAATGACGCGATAGCCAAGGCTTTCCATTTCTTCGGTTCGCAATTTATCTTGTTCAATTTGCAAGTCGTGTATCTCTCGGTCAATCTCAACAATCAACCTGCATTCCGCGCAATAAAAATCTGCGATGAAATGTCCCATCGGCGCTTGGCGGCGAAACTTGAATCCAGCAAGACGATAGCCTCTCAGACGAGTCCACAAAATTTTTTCTGCGCTGGTCATTTCCTGCCGGAGTTCCCTGGCGCGCAATTGAACGCTGTGATACGCGCCTATCGGTTCGTCGTCTGGATAAACTTCATAAAGCCCATATTTTTCCCTGAGCTCCTGAATGATCGGTTGAAAATCTGGATGCGTGGGTAATAAGGTGTCGAAGAATTTAGTTTCTTTTTCCATAGATACTCCCTTAGAAGTTGTGGCGATTATAGCGGATTGTTTGCCATAATCAATCAACCAATACAGGTAATCACACATGATAAACCAAGAAGTTGCCTACACTGAGATTGAAAACTTATAAAGGGTTTCAATAATTTGCCACCACCACAACGCAATTGCAATTAAACAAAGGCAAGGTGATAAGATGACCAAGATGCAAAAGGTGATAATTCCGGCCCATGCAACCTATGCTTTTGGAATTGAGACTTATGAAATATGCCCCTTAAGTGAGCTAAATCGCCTGATTCGGCATAGGCCAGTGCAGAAAAAGCAGGCTGAAAATGACTTAAGAAAATATAGTTGTTTGCTTAGATATAAAAGAAGTCGGGTGAATTTTATCACCCGACTTCCAAATATCGATTTCCGAATCTCGAATATCGCTATTTCTTCTTCCCAAACTTCTTCATCAGCAAATCCTGCAAGGTTGGCTGGCCGATCTCCTGCAATTCATACCTCACACGCTGATAGGGCTTCTTGATCTTGATCACGCGCGTCAAATCAATCGGTGTACCGACAATGACCAAATCCACATCGGATTTATTAATAGTGGCTTCCAGGTCGCGCATCTGCGCTTCGCCATAACCCATGGCTGGCAGGATCGGTCCGGTCTTTGGATATTTGACATAAGTCGCAGCAATGGACTTGACTGCGAATGGTCGCGGGTCAACGATCTCAGCCGCGCCAAAGCGGCGAGCCGCAACGTAACCGGCGCCGTAAGCCATCTCGCCGTGTGTCAGCGTTGGGCCATCTTCGATCACCAGCACGCGCTTGCCGCGAATGGCTTCGGGGTTGTCAACAAATAGCGGTGAAGCGCCTTCGATCACAACCGCATTTGGGTTGAGCCGGTGCAGGTTCTCACGCACTGCGATCACATTATCGGGATCGGCGGTGTCAACTTTATTGATGACGAACACATCCGCCATGCGGACGTTGGTCTCGCCGGGATAATATTTCGACTCGTGTCCCGGGCGATGCGGGTCAGCAACCACGATCTGATAATCAGACACATAGAAGGGGAAGTCGTTGTTGCCGCCATCCCACAGAACAATATCCACTTCTTTTTCAGCCGCGCGCAAAATCTTTTCGTAGTCCACACCTGCATAAACGATCACGCCGTTGTCAATGTGCGGCTCGTATTCCTCGCGCTCCTCAATGGTCGTTTCGTATTCATCGAGGTCATCGTAATCTGCAAATCGCTGAACTTCTTGAGCAACAAGATTTCCGTAAGGCATCGGATGACGAATGGCCGCGACTTTGTATCCCATCTCACGCAGGATAAGAGACACACGCCTCGTCGTCTGACTTTTACCGGATCCCGTCCGAACGGCACAGACCGACACAACAGGCTTGGTGGACTTAACCTGCGTGTACTTGGTGCCCATTAAGCGGAAGTCTGCGCCGAGTGAGTTGACCAGCGCGGCTTTGTGCATCACGTATTCGTAAGGCACATCCGAGTAGGCGAAGACAACTTGTTCCACACCGTGTTTCTTGATCAGCGCAGGTAGTTCGTCCTCGGCCCGGATGGGGATTCCCTGCGGGTAAAGGTCACCTGCCAGTTCTTTGGGATAGAGGCGTCCTTCGATGTCCGGGATCTGGGTCGCAGTGAAGGCCACGACTTCGTAATCCTTGTTGCCGCGGAAGAATGTGTTGAAGTTATGAAAATCGCGCCCCGCGGCGCCCATGATGATAATTTTGATTGGCATGTTTTTCTCCTGTTGAAAGTTTATAGGTTAGAAAGTTTGAAGGTTGGGGTCGCAATTCAACTTTGCAACCTTCCAACCTTCAAACTTGTAACTCACATGACCTCTGGCGCTTGAATATCAAGCAACC
>JAKBYW010000099.1:0-6673 GCA_021840275.1 Chloroflexota bacterium
ATGTCAAAGTCAATGATCCGAATGTAATCGTCGCCGCCAGCGGATTGGCCGAAACCAACGGCGACTGGACGCGTTATCGTTTGTCCGCGGCACGCACGTTCGTGCTGTCAGCCAGCACGGCGTTCAAGGTCGCCGAATCCGCTGTCGGGACGGCTGTGATCCGCTCTTATTATTTTGCAGGCGATGAAAACGCAGGCAAGGCTGTCTTGTGGATGGCAGTCCAGTCCATTGGTTTGTATGGCGCGAAATTTGCGCCTTATCCATATCCGAGTCTGAGTGTGGTTGAGACTGAAGTGCCGGATGGTCAGGAGTATGATGGCCTTGTTTTCCTGGCTGAAAAATTTTATTCCGAATATAACGGCTCAGCCAAGAGCGATCTGATAGATATTGGGACGCATGAGATCGCGCATCAATGGTGGTTCGGACTGGTCGGCAGTGACCAGGCGGCTGAGCCGTGGCTCGATGAAGCAATGGCAACCTATAGCGAGAAAATTTTTTACGAGTACAACTATCCAACGTATGGCAATTGGTGGTGGGGGTTCCGCGTCAATTATTTTTCTCCATTTGGCTATGTGGACACAAGCATCTATAATGCTTCTACTTTCCGTTTGTATGTCAACGCCGTTTATTTGAACGGTGCAAATTTCCTGAGCGAACTGCGGACGCGCGTGGGCGACGATGTCTTCTTCGCCTTTCTCAAAGATTATGCCGCGCGCTTTTCTCACCGTCACGCCACCGCCGCCGATTTCTTCGCGGTTATGCGTGAACACGCGAATACCGATTTTTCGGATATTGTGCGGAGATATTTTCAGGGTCAACATTAGGTTTTCGTGTCAAACAAACTGCAGTTTTGGGTAAGGACAAAATATGAATAGAATGCCACGAGCATCTTCTGTGATCTTTTTTTGTCTCTCTGCTATATTGATTCTTAATGGGTGTAATTCCTTGGCTTTATCCCCGGAACCTACGAGTACTGCCTCAGCACTGCCTAAAATGCAGGGAGATACTGTTGTCTCTCTTACTTTTGACGATGGGAACGCCGATAATTTTTCGATTGAGCCTCTCCTCAAAGCAAATGGATTGCACGCCACTTTTTATATCACAAGCGGACGAGTGGGGTCCACGGGTTTTATGACCTGGGAGCAGTTGCAAATACTGCAAAAAGATGGAAATGAAATCGGCGGCCACACTTTGAATCACATCAAGGTCCAAGGGTTGGAGACTGAAAGTTTGAGACACCAGGTTTGTGATGATCGCAGGAATTTGTTGGATCATGGTCTAAGTGCAGTTTCTTTTGCCTATCCTTTTGGAAATTATGATGAAAATGCAAAGCGAATGGTGAAAGAATGTGGATATACCAATGCGCGCGCGGTTCGCGGGGATCCTGCAATGATTCCTCCCGTTGACCCTTATGTTTTGTCTGGTTTTCCCTACATTGTTAATGACACTGATTTCGGTAAATTGGAGCGTTATGTTAAGGAGGTTCGAAGAGATGGCGGAGGCTGGGTCATTTTGATTTTTCACCACGTGTGCGACTCTTGTGGCTATTTTTCGGTCAAGCCGGATGTTATGAACGGCTTTATACTGTGGCTGACACAACAACAAAACCGGGGAAATGTCAAAGTCATGACGATCGGAGAAGTAATATCAGGGTTGCCACCGCATTGAGGCGCTGATAAATTTCTTACGCAGTCAGGGGTATGAATTTGAATTTTTGAGCGGTCTGTGTGATTATCCCGACACAGCCCAACTGCAAATTTGCTTTGGAAAAAACCGTCGTGTCGAGCCAGTAAAGTGAGGCAGCCATGTCAGAAAAAACGCCGGTTTTATTCGTTGGTCACGGCAACCCGATGAATGTAATGGAAGACAATGAATTCTCACGCGCCTGGGATGCGGCTGGCAAATCCCTGCCGAAGCCCAAAGCCATTCTATGCATTTCGGCGCATTGGGTCACGCGCGGCACGCTGGTCACAGCCATGGACAAGCCGCGTACCATTTATGATTTCTACGGTTTTCCGCCGGAGATGTATGAGATCCGTTACGACGCACCCGGCGCCCCTGATCTTGCCGAACAAATCCGCCGCATCATCAAGAACACCGAAGTCAAGCCCGATCTTGAGTGGGGACTCGATCACGGCACCTGGACGGTACTCAAGCGCATGTTTCCCAAAGCAGATGTGCCCGTGATTCAAATGTCGCTGGACGCGAACATCCAGCCGCAAAAACATTATGAACTCGGCCAGCAGTTGAAAGCCCTGCGCGAAGAAAATGTGCTCATCATCGGCAGCGGTAATATCGTCCATAATTTGCGGATGGCGCGCTTCGACGATTCTGCCTACAACTGGGCCATCGAGTTCGATCAGCGCATCGCCAACTGGATCACTCAAAACGAACACGATCCCATCGTCCATTTTGAAAAAGGCGATCAGGCCGCGGCGCTGGCGATCAACTCGGCGGAACATTATCTGCCGTTGCTTTACAGCCTTGCGCTCAAAGATGAAAATGAGCCGGTCTCGTTCTTCGCCGAAAAAGTGATGGGCGGTTCGATCTCGATGAGGTCGGTGCGCATCGGCTAACACCTCTGCGGCATCAGGTGTCACGTGTCAGGTTTCAAGCAACGTGACACGTGATACGTGACACACACAAATCATGGATCGTCCTTATGTTCACATCAACGTCGCTGCGACCGCCGACGGGAAGATCGACACCTTCGAGCGACGCGGCGCGGCCATCTCATCGGCGCGGGATAAAGAACGCGTGGACAAACTGCGCGCCGATGCCGACGCGGTTATGGTCGGCGGGCGGACATTGCACGACGAAGACCCAAAACTGACGGTCAAATCTGAGACGCTTCGCGCCGCCCGCCTCGCACGCGGACTTCCGCCGAATCCCGCCAAAGTGGGTGTCGCTTCGCGCTTGAACCTCAAACCTGATTCCGATTTTCTGACAGCTGGCTCTGCGCGGATTATATTATTCACTGCAACACAAACGAGCGAATCTCAACTGGCAGTGCTTCGCGCGCGTGGCGTAGAAATTTTCATCCATGATCGCGAACGTGTTGATTTGAAAAGAATGTTGGTCACGCTGAAAGAAAACGGAATCAACCGTTTGATGGTCGAGGGCGGCGCGACGCTCAACTTTGAGCTGTTGCGTCTCGGCCTGATGGATGAACTGACAGTCTTCATCGCGCCGATGATCTTCGGTGGAGAAAAGGCCCCGACAACGGCGGCCGGTTCAGGTCTGGTAAGAAGCGCAGCCGTCCCATTAAGACTGGTCAACGTCGAGTCGTGGGAGGACGGCGGCGTGGTGCTACAATACAAATTAGAGAGGTCGAAATGACCACGACAAGTTTGCACGAACAAATGGAAGTGATCCTGGCTGAGAACGAAACTCACAATTGTGAGGGCGTTGGAAAAGATAAAGTGTGCGTCAGGGTTGTTGCAATGGCTGAACTGCCGTCGCGCTTTGGTGATTTTCACATTGTGGCTTTCGAGAACAACCGCGATGGCAAGGAGCATGTTGCCATCATCAAAGGCGATGTGATCGGCGGGCAGGAAGTGCCGGTGCGTTTGCATTCGGAATGTTTGACCGGCGACGTGATCGGCTCATTGCGTTGCGATTGCCGCGACCAACTTGAAGCCGCGCTCAAGATGATCGAACAGATGGACAAGGGCATGGTGCTTTATCTGCGCCAGGAAGGCCGCGGCATTGGCCTGATCAACAAGATCCGCGCCTATAGTCTGCAGGATGAAGGCATGGATACCGTCGAAGCAAATCTGGCGCTCGGCTTCCGCGACGATGAACGCGATTATGCCGTAGCCGCGCACATGTTGATGTCGCTCAAAATTAATTCAGTCAAGCTCATTACCAACAACCCGAAAAAAATCCAGCAGCTCACTGAATACGGCATCAAGGTCAGCGGGCGCATTCCGCACATCATGCAACCCAACGAGCACAATCTTTTTTATCTTCAAACCAAGGCTGCCAAGTCGGGCCACTGGATTGATTTCAATGGCAGGGAACATCTCGAGGAACAGGCCGACCGTCCGATCGTTCAAGGGATGAGCGGCGAACAGATCCGCTTTTTGGAAGAAGACATTTGGGAATAAAAATGTTGGACGGACATGTCTTTGTCATCACCGGCGTGACCGGCGCAACCGGAAAACTTGCCGCGCGCGCATTTGCAGAACGCGGCGCATCGCTGGTTTTGTTGAGCCGCGATCAAAATAAATTGGATACCCTCGCCCGCGACTTGAACCTGCCCGCCGCGCGGGTCCTGACTCTCGCGGCAGATCTCCGCAAATCGGATTCGGTTCGTTCCGCCGCCAAAGCGGTCACCGTTAAATTTGGCCGCGTCGACGCTTTGATTCATCTCGTCGGCGGCTGGACAGGCGGCAGGACCATCGCCGAATCCTCGGCGGATGATTTTGAGTCCATGCTCGGCCAGCACGCGTGGACAACGTTTCATCTCTTTCAAGCTTTTGGTCCGCTTCTCGCCGCTAACAAATGGGGGCGCGTGATCGTGGTCTCGTCTTCGACAGTGACACATCCGCCTGCCAAATCGGGTCTTTATGTTTCGGCGAAAGCATCGCAAGAGGCGCTGGTTTTGACACTCGCCGAAGAGTTAAAAGAATCCGGCGTAACGGCAAACATTATCCAGGTCAAATCCATTGATGTTGACCATAAAGGCAAAGGCGCCATGCCGGAAGAACTGGTCGCTTCGATGTTGTATCTTTGTTCCGACGAAGCCGGAAAAATTAACGGAGCAACCATACCTCTGACTGGTTGATGTTTTTGTGGGACGAATTCTTGATCCGCTCATCTTCACGAATTTACGCTAAGGCGTGAATGCAAATTCTTTCACGTCGTTGCGAGGGCTGGGTCTCGATACGGCGGACGAATACCGCCTACTCGACCACCGGCCCGAAGTAATCTCCCGAATTGCGGCGGAGATTGCTCACCTGCGCTTGCGCGCGGGGTTGTCTAAAAAGGGGAGCAACATTGGGCAAGAATAGGCAGGAGACGACAAGCGATAAAAAACTCCATCATCGCAGCAAATATTTTCCGCGCTGCTACCTTCATCGTCTCGCCCCAGGAATGGTTGATCGTGTGACAGTCAGGTTTATTCCTGCCGCCAATCCATATAAACCCAATTTTTCCGTTCTCCGAAACTTATACAAATCTGTCCAAGACAGATTGAAATTCGGTTCCTGTTTCAGCGAAGAGCACCTGCCTGCCCCGAAGGAGCAGGCATGAACTTCTCTTCTCCACAGGCGTAACTTCCCGCGGAACTCGCGGTAAGCAATTGCTTCAAGTTCAAAGCGGCATTGAGGTCGCGGTCCAAAACCAGACCGCAGACCTCACACGCATACGTGCGTTCCTGCAAACTCATTTCGGTCTTGACATGGCCGCAATGTGAACAGCGCTTCGTCGATGGATAGAAACGGTCTGCCAGCCGCACTGCGCAACCATACCACTGTCCCTTATAGCTCAACTGCCGTCGAAACTCATACAGGCCAACATCTGCAATAGCCAAAGCTAGGTGGTGGTTCTGCATCATCCCGCTCACATTCAGGTCCTCCACCACAACGGCCGACTTGGTTTTCACCAGCCATGTGGTGGCTTGATGGAGCGCATCCTTGCGGATGTTTGCGGTACGAGCATACGCTTTCGCCAGTTGGTGTACCGCTTTCTTCCGATTCGCACTCCCTATTTTGCGACGGGAGACCTTGTGATGCAATCTCTTGATCTTGATCAAAGAGCGCCGCAGGGCATGCGGGTTTTCGAAGGGAGTGCCATCACTTGCGGTTGCCATGCGGTTGATACCCAGATCCACGCCAGCAGTGGGCTGGCCAGCTGAGGCAGGCTCCGCGATCTCGGTTTCCACCTGAAGTGACACGAACCAACGCCCAGCACGTTCACTCACCGTGGCACTCAGGATATGGACAGCACTCATTGGCAGATAGCCACGCTCTTTCAGACGCAAACGACCCAGACGCGGTAATTGAATAGACTTCTCGAAAACATGGATCGCACCGGTTAATCGAAAACTCCCCACGCCGTTCTTTTTCGATTTATAACACGGGAAACCTGCTTTGACCTGTTTCCCCGCTCGCTTCTCTTTGACTCGCCGGAAAAAATGGGCAAAGGCCTGATCGAGATTGCGTAAAGCCTCCTGCGGAGCACACTTGGAGACTTCATACATCCAGGGCAACTCGGTTTTCTTGAGCGCATTCAATTCTCGGTGCAGATCAATGGCCGTCGGTATTTTCTCCCCGGCCCGATACGCTTGCCTCTTGCGCGACAGACCCCAGTTGTAGGCATAGCGCGCCGTACCGGCGTGACGAATGCACGCCGTCCTTTGCGCATTGTTCAAATCCAATTCGGTCTTGAAGGCCCGCAAGATTTTCATAGCTGCTCCGCCGCCTCCCGTAAACTTTCCACCAGTTTCCGGTTCTTGTGGCTGCGGCTGCCGTACAACCGCGCAGAAAAGACCGTAATAATTTCCAGTACATCCTGCGCCAGTTCTTCTTCAAAACTCAAGGGCTGCTCCCCCTGGTTGATCATGACCACTTCCGTGCTATACGCTTCACATAGGGCAAAGACCAGTTCCGAACCAAAACGTAACAAACGGTCTTTGTGGGTCAATACCAGCCGCCCCACCTGCCCCGAA